>CANJPN010000502.1 GCA_947475855.1 Bradyrhizobiaceae bacterium | reverse complement strand
TGCGCTTCTAGCGCCGCCGACGGCTGCACCTGTAGCCCAAGCAGAATCGCAGACAGCATGAGAAAGGTTTTGCGCATCATCTCATCTCGTTTTGGAGGCTGAGGGCCGGCGACGAATCGGCCCCGCGCGAGGACGGCGGCACGCATAGCACAAAGATCATGCAATTTCCGCGCGCGGCTCTCCGAGCGGCCTGCTATACGTCGACGCCGAGAGTCGGGCCAGATCGACGGCACGGCTTTGCGCACTTTCGGACGTCAACCCAGACCTGCACAGCTCATCAACTTATGAACAGCCTGATCATCCTTGCGACGGGCTTCCTCATCATGTTCGTCGGCAGCGGCGCGCGGTTCGCGTTCGGACTGACCTTGAAGCCGATGGCAGAGGAATTCTCGCTCGGGCGTGGCATGCTCGGCACGACAGTCGCAGTCTACTTCGCGGTGACTGCGGTGTGCATGTTTCTCTCTGGACGGCTGATCGACCGCTACGATCCGCGCGTCGTGCTCGCGTGGGGCCTCGTGATCAGCGCAGCGGGTATCGGGTTGATCGGGTGGGCCGGCGCGCCTTGGCATCTGTTCGTGCTCTATGGGGTGGTGTTCGGGATCGGCAACGGCATCGCATCGATCACACCTGTCAGCATCATGGTGACGCGGCTTTATCCCGCGCGCGCAGGCGCAGCCAACGGCCTCATCAGTATGGGCATGAGCGCGGGTCAGTTGTTCATGATCGCGGCGATGGCCCTCGTTCTCGTCGGCGTGGGCTGGCGATCAATCTACGTGTGGCTGGCGGTGGCGCATCTCGTGCTGTTGCCATTGCTGATGATGATCCCCAAGGGTGCCGGAAGCATGCAACCTAGCCCTGCGGCAGCGGCGGGAGGTCCCGCGACCGGTGCGGACGGGCTCAGCTTGAGCGAGGCGGCGCAGACGCGACGGTTCTGGCTGCTCCTGCTGGTCTATTCGATCTGCGGCCTCGACGATTTCTTCGTCTCGACGCATGTGGTCGCGTTCGCCCAGGACAAGGGCCTCGACACGCTTCTCGCCGGCAACCTGCTCGCCTTGATGGGCCTGACCGCCATGCTCGGCGTGGTGTGGTCGGGCATGTGGAGCGACCGCTACGGACTATTGCGGCCGATGCTCGCTTGCTTCCTGCTGCGAATAGCAGCTTTCGGACTGATCATGGCGAACCAGTCGAAGGTCGCTGTGCTGGTTTTCACGATTATTTTCGGCATCACATTCCTGATGACAGCGCCGCTGACCGTCATCGCAGTTCGCAACACCTTCGGAAACCGGCATCTGGGAACCATCTCCGGCTTCGTGATCATGGCCCACCACGCCTGCGGGGGCCTTGGCGCCTGGATCGGCGGGCTCGTGTTCGATGCGGCCGGCACTTACGACAAGGCTTTCGTGGTTATGCTCGTTTCTTCGCTGGTCGCGGTGTGGGGAACACTGGCACTCGGCCGTGAGAACATCGAGGGGCGACGCTGAGCCTGCTCTAATCTTCAGAATTTAGAGCATCTTTATCCGACCAGCGAATCGCGAATGCAATTCCGTCCGGTCGGATGATGCTCCAGCCCGCCCGTGTACTGCTGCGCGACGTAGTTCAAAATCACCCGTGGCGGGTCTGCACCAGCGCCGAGCCCGTGTTGTGGGCGCCCATCTCGGTATTCCAATCCGCCCCGGCTTCGGACACCTCGACGAGCCGCGTCAATTCCGCCAACTCCGGTTGCCAGTAACCGGCCCCCCGCTGAGGGGGTTCGACCACGTAACGCGCGCTGGCCTGTTCCAGGGAAGGCTGAGGGTATGCCTGCGTATCCAATGCATCGGGATAGTAGCCGGCTGAATCGTGCGCCGTGACGATAAACGATGAAGATGGGTGCGGAATCGGGACCAGAGTCCGCTCGGCCAGTTGCTCGACGTAGAGCCGCGACAGGCTGACGACGCGATGGGCGGCTTCGCGGCGCTCGGCGGCTTCGACATGAACCGTGTGCGTCGGGGATCGGGGCGCTGGCCGCTCGCTCGCGCCCAGCACAGAAGCGACGGGCGTCCAGCCGGCAAGACCTTCGCACCAGACGAGGTCGTTAGCGCTTATCTGCCGCTTGAACACCAATGCGGACAACTCATCGGCGCTCACCGGTCCGTTGGGCGTACCGTCGATCGCGAAATACCAGTCAGATCCCAAAGCTAGGCTCACAACACGCCCCGCACAACGCCCCTCTCGGCAACATGGCGTAAGCGTATTGAGCCCCTTTCAGTGCCGCCAGACTAAACCCGAAGCCATCGATTTGATCCGATCACGGCTGTGCTAATTCCGCAACGCACAAGGTGGTAGGAGGATTTATCCACTATTTCTTCATGACCAGTCGCAGCCGTTCTACGATCGCCTCAGGCGTCGCGTAGATCTCGTTCATGATCTTCTGCATCTCTTCGCCGGACGTGGGCGACGGCTCCTCCTTCATCGATCGTACGGCCTCGGCGACAAGCTCCTTGTCGGCAAGCGTCTCGTTGAATGCGCGGCGCAGCTCCGCGATACGCTGGGCAGACATGCCCGGCGGTGCGAGAAACGCGTTCGACAGCGCTAGTGGCTTGAACATAAGCGCCATCATCTGCTTGTCCTCGGGCGTCTTGGCGAGGTCGGGCGCGAACGGAACGTCCGGGAAGATCGAACTTTTTTCCGCGCCCATCTGCAGGAAAACATGGATCTTCTTATCGGTGAGCCAATCCATCTTGGTGGCCTTGAGGCTCGACCAGCTCCAGCCGCAGCGGCCGTGGGTCTCGCCGCGCTCTACCGCCATGATTGTCTCTTGCGTACCGAGATAGCCGGTAATGACTTTGAACTTGGTGCCGATGGTGGCGTTCAACAGTACAGGGAAGGTGTCGGGCGTCGCAGCCGCGCCGGTTCCCGCGACCGTGATCTCGCGCGCCTGCGCGTCTGCCAGCGTCTTGAAGCCGGAGGTATGCCAGGCAGCGCACAAACTGAAGTCCTTGGCCCAGGCGCCGAGTGAGACCACATCGGTCATCTTGTAGGCCGTCTTCCGCCCGCCGATCAGGGGCTCGACCAGCGGACCGGCGGGGACCACGGCAATGGTCGTACCGTCTTTTGGCGCGGCCGTGGCGATGGTGTCGATGACGCGTATCCCACCAGCTCCCGGCATCAACTGCGGCGTCACCGTCGGGTGGCCCGGGATGTATTTGCCTGCGTGTCGGGAGAAAATGCGCGCGGCTGTGTCGAGACCGCCCCCGGCGGTGCCGCCGATCAGCAACGTGACGGTCTTTCCCTTGAAGAAGGTTTCGCCGGGCTCTGCAGTTTGGGCATCGGCCAGAGTGGCAACCACCAGAGCCGGCAAGGCGGCGAAAGCTGCCAGGTGCCGACTCCGAGATGAATTAAGCGGCATCGAACGCTCCTCTGGATTCTGCCCGCCCGCTGGGGCTGCTGCTTACTCTGATCGTTAGTTCGCCAGCGCGGTTATTCCAAGAGCTTTTCCACCACTGTCCCAGCGCGGCGTCCAAGGGGATCGAACCAGGCGAGCTCATCGCATGGGCCCATGCCAATCAGCCGATTGGAGGTCGAGGTGGCGCCGCTCAAAGTCTTTCCGCTGGTGGCTGTATATTCGGCTTCGGGCCCATTGACGCGCTCGTCGCCGACATCGTGACGACCGATCCAGAACTCATCGCGGCCAAGGCCGAAGCCATGAAAACCCATCGGGAACACTGGACGGAATTCGACAGGCCGAGCCCGGGCGCAGGAACTTGCATTCTTAAAGGGGCGTCACGGTAAACGCTGGAAAGGCCACCTCCCAAGCGATCTGGCTCACTGGCATCCAACGGATATCCGGCCTCCGATTCTCGGGCCCTTTTGCAGAGATCGTTTCGCTACACTAGGAGAAACGTCAGGCGACCGGACCGAGATCGAAACGAAGCATATCGAGGATTGGTTGTTCATGCCCAATGGGCAAGTCGTCGGCGATCTGTCGATGCGGCCCTTGCTGAACAAGATGCTGTGACCCATGTCGCCCAGTACCGTTCGATGCCGGAGAAGCCTTGACATACCCTCGCCACACAACAATAACGGCGGCCTGGATCGGGCGGTTAGCTCAGCGGTAGAGCACACGCTTCACACGCGTGGGGTCATAGGTTCAATCCCTATACCGCCCACCATTTCTCTTCACAAATGCAGTCGCTTCCACACCAGCCCCGCCGAAGCTTTCCAGAATGTTTCAGGCTGGGAAGCACATGGGAAGCACGGGTTCTGGAAAGCCGCGCAATGACGCTGTGGCATCCGCGGCCCTGTGCAAATGCAAAGCAGCAATCGATCTCGTCCAGGCATCCGATGGCGAAGATGAGCTCAACTTCGACGATCAGCGGTTTGGCCAGCGACCGCGTTGGTCGTGCCGCCATTAGCCTGAAGTGGCCAGAGCGAGAAACGACGCCGCGCTCTGTCGGCAGTCCCGCCAGATACCTACCGTGAGAGCGATAGTCCGGGCAGCTCCCCTTTGGGGCATGTACGGCTCCCCTCATGTGTTCGGTCAAACGATCACACTAATGCACTTCGATGCGGGGTGCAGGCGTCGTCCACCACATCAGGCTTCGAGAAGCGAACCTCGCGCCCCGTTGCTTTGCAAAGGGCAAGCGCTTGGGATGCCCTTGTCGAGCGCCAGCGGTGAAGGGGGAGATGTGCCGGTTCCACGGTGCGAAAGGGGGAGCACAAACGGGACCGCTAACGGGCGCTATCGCTACGGGCAAGCAACGCAAGAAGCCATTACAGAACGGCGGGTCGTTGCCGAGTTGTTTCGCTCGACACTTCGCCTCATCAAGGCAGCCAGCGAAGACGTGGGTGGTAGCTAGGTGATAGTAACGGGAACGCCGCCTACCCGTCGCGTCGCGCTAAGTCGTTGAATGAAATGGTGGGCGATGACAGGCTCGAACTGTCGA
>CANJPN010000501.1 GCA_947475855.1 Bradyrhizobiaceae bacterium | reverse complement strand
ACACCGAAGATGAGCGCATAGAGGATCACTACGCTGGCCGAGATGACGCCAGCCTGGAAGCCGCCGCCGGGACCGTATTCGCCATGGAAATGTACATAAAGCGCGAACAGCAGAATGAACGGCAGGATCAGCTTCGCGCCGATCCGTAGGATGATGTCGTGTCTCATGTCTTGTCGGCAGCCTCGTCGCGGTTATGGCGGCGTCGGCGTCCTTTGAGGAGCATCATGACGCCGATCCCCGCAGTGAAGATTACCGTGGTTTCCCCCAGCGTATCGTAGCCCCGGTAGTCAGCGAGCACGGCAGTGACCACATTGGGCGCGTGCGTTTCCTTCACTGAATGGCTCAGATAGCGTGGTGCGGTGTGCATGTGGATGGGCGTGTCCGGCGGACCGATTGGCGGCAGGTTGAGCGTGCCCCAAACGAGCGCGCCACCAACCACGACGGCAACGAACAGTGGCAGAACGACGTTACGCGGTTGCGGGTATTCGCGCGATTTCGTCATGTGCAGTGTTGCGAGCAGGATCACCGTGGATATGCCGGCGCCCACCGAAGCTTCCGTCATGGCCACATCGACTGCGTCGAGCACGATCAGCACGCTCGCCATCAGAAAACTGTAAATGCCCGCAAGCACAACCACTCCGAACAGGCTGCGCTGGCGCACGATCGCAATTGAGACGACCGCCAGCAGCGTCAGCAGTACGGCATTGACGAGTGGCTCCATCAGCGCGCCTCCCCGCTCTCGCCCGAGCCGGCTTCGCGGTGTCGCCGATCCTCGCGCAGCAGCGGTTCAATGCCTTCTTGCAGCGCCGCCTGCGCGAGGGCGTGCGAGGCGACCGGGCCCATGAAGAAAAATAGCCCCAGAAGGAACGCAAGTTTCAGTGTTACGAGGGAAAGTCCAGATTGCAGCATCAGCCCTCCGAGAAGAAGACCTGCCCCCAGCGTGTCGGTCACGCTTGCCGCATGTATCCGTGTGTAGAGGTCCGGCATCCGCACGAGCCCGATAGCGCCGATCACGATGAAGATACTGCCCGTGATGATCATCGCGCCACTTGCCCACTCGATCAGTATGGCGATCATTTCGCATCTTCTCCCACGTCGTAGGCGAGATCGCCGTGGCGGAAGAATTTCAGCACTGCCAGCGTCGATATGATGTTCAGCAGGCCGTACGTGATCCCGATGTCCAGCCATTCCGGCCGCCCGTCGAGGAACCCCAAGACGGCCAGCAAGAGGATCGCCAACGTACCGACTGAATTGCCGGCGAGCACCCTGTCGAACACAGTCGGTCCACGCACGGCGCGTATCACCGCGAGTATCAGTGCGGCTAGAACCGCAAGTGTCGCTGCGATCAACATCACGCTCCTCCTTCGAACTTTGTGACGCGCGCATCCATCGCGCCGCCCTCCAGATCGAGCGCACCGCCTCGTATGAGGGCATGAACGGTGAGACGTTTGCCACGAACATGTGTGGTGATCGTTCCGGGCGTCAGGGTGATGGAATTCGCATATGTTGCTATTCCGACGGAGGTCTTCTGGCTCGCATCGACCACGGTCATCGTCGGTGAGATCGGCAACCGAGGGTTCATGATGATCTTGGAGACAGTCCAGGCCGACTTCACGATCTCCAAGACAAGCCATGGAAAGTACGTAATTGCGCCGCCGAGCAAGTGCGTCGGATGTCCTTCCGCGTCTCCCGTGTCCATCCGGCGGGCAACGGCCACGCATGCGAGTGCGCACACGACACCAACTGCGATGAGGAAAGGCGTGTAGTGCCCGGATAAGGCGAGCCAGAATGCAAAAAGCATCAAGCCCAAGCTGGCGTGCCGCATCCCGGCTCTCCTGGTGATTCTACTGCTCATCGGTCCAGCGTGCACGGAAGCGACCGGATGCGCTCTTCCGCCATGCTTTCCTACGCTGATCCGGCACCTGAGGTCGAGGCCCCGGCACTAGCTCATGCCCCTGATTTCCACGGCGCATGGGGCATCTGGCCAATCAAATCGGTGGTGCCGCGATGTGTCTGAGTCGGCTTTGGCCTCGATTGCCTGGACCCGGGGATGGCAACTGCCCATCCCGATCAACAGGAATGAGCGCCATTCCAGTCGGTGCAATCGCTTTCCGATGCGGAATCCAGCGAGCTCAAATTCTGCGCAATGGACGCCGCTTTCATTTGCGTGGTCGCCAAATAGTCTCGGCTGCACAAGACGGAGCCACGTTCGCACGCAAACAATTCAGCCTGGATTTCGTGGACTTATCGCGGCGGGGTTGGGCTGATGCCAAACGATTGCCTGAAACGGGAGCGCGCCCAAGGCTATGGCATGCGGCTGCCTACCGCCAGCTATGCCGACGCTTCGCTTGTCCTGATTGCGTGACGCAATTAGCAGTGGATCGTCTGGGAAGGCAAACATCCGGAGAAACTCGTCATCCGCTGCATGGAGACGCCCTCGTGCTAGGCTTCCAGACTCGCTACTACTTTGACGCTAGAACTCTGCCGCCTGCGTTTGGCAGCTCCCACGCCGGAACATCGCGGCGACACCCTGCCTCCCAGTATCCCATCCTGGAAATCAAGGCACGCTTGATGAGCGTCTGGCTAGCCACTCGCGCGCGAGCTTGGAGATGATGGGAAACATAATGGCCACGTTGCGAATGCTCCGTTCCGAATCACTCGCCCGGGTGAACCAGGTGCTTCCGGGCATGCATTCTTGGGTCGCAGTGCTCGCAGCGATCGGCTCTGGGCTGGTCGCGCATCGAGAGTATCGAACCCTCGTGATGCAAGGTACTCCTCAACGCGAAGCCGCGGCCGAAGCCATTTCTCGCAGCCGATAAAAGTGAAGAATTCCCGGTTTGAGCCGGCGGGTTTCTCCGATACGGTCAATCGAGTGCAGCACGAAGGCGAGGGCGAGAACTGTGTGGTCGGATAGCGGTGCGCGCAATGCTGTGCGCAGGGCGAAGTTCACGCGCCATTTTCGGGCTGCATTGGCGGCAGCCGCATGCAGTATCGGTACGTGGATTTGCGGTTCATACCCGGCAGTTTCGCAAGCCTACCCGTCTCGGCCGATACGGCTCCTCGTTGGCTTCACCGCGGGTGGCCCTGCCGATATCCCTGCGCGGTTCATTGCCGGCAAGTTGACGGCCGCGCTTGCCTCGCCGGTTCTCGTGGAGAACCGCCCTGGCGCTGGCGCGATGCTGGCCACCAATGAGCTTCTCGCACAGCCGCGCGACGGTCACACGCTGCTGTTGTGCACCTACTTCGATCCCGTCAATACGCTGCTCTACCGCAAGGCACGCTACAAGGTGTCGGATATCGCGCCGGTCTCGCTCGTGCTGCGTTATGACTACGCGTTCGTAGCACCGGCGACCTCTCCCGCGGAGACGCTGAAGCAGCTCATCGACATGAGTAAGGCGGAGCCGGGCCGCTTCAACTTCGGCCACATCGGCGTCGGCTCGACTGCGAACGTGATCTCCAAGCAGCTCGAAAAGCTGTCGGGCATGAAGATGGGCGCCGTCGCCTTCAAGGGCTCTGCCGAGGCGGTTCAGGAGGTCGTTGCCTCTCGTCTCGACCTTTATATCGCCCCGCCGCTGAGCGTGATCGGCCTCTATCAGGCAAAACAGCTCAAGGTTCTGGCCGTATCTGGCGAGGCTCGGCTGCCGACTGCACCAACCGTGCCGACGCTCACCGAGATGGGAATTCCCCTCGTGGCCTTCGCGTTCAACGGCATTTGCGTCGGCCAAGGCACGGACGATGCAATCATCCAGAAGCTGAACGTGCTTGTGCGCGAGATTGTCGCGACGCCCGAATACCAGTCCCTGCTCGAGAAGGCCGGCGCTGTCCCTGTGTCATCGAGTCCCAAGGAATTGCAGGCCGTAATGGATAAGGCGATCATGGACGCTGCACCAGTGATCACCGAGTATGGCTTGCAGATGGACTGAACTCCGGTGGGGCCTTGATCTCTCGAGGGTAGCAATCCGGGCGTCGCGCAAATGCGGCGCCGTTGTCGTTTGAAGTCGCCTTCTCCGTCTGCCTTCTCGTCATGTGGAGCCGTCATGTTGAAACTGGGCCTTAAGCACATCTTCCCTCTGGCGGTGCTTGCAATGGCGAGCCAGACTCTTCCCTCCGCGAAAGCGCAGGACTATCCCAACAAGACGATCAAGTATGTCGTTCCGTTCGCCCCGGGCGGCATCACGGATTACACCGGCCGCTTGATGGCGACGCATCTGACGCAGGCGCTGGGGCAGTCGGTGGTGGTGGAGAACCGCACCGGTGGCGGTGGCGTCACGGGGCTCGATTCCGTCGTGCGGTCCGCGCCCGACGGCTATACGATCGTCCAGATGGATCCTTCCCTCGTCATCAATCCGACCTTGATGGCGTCCGTTCCCTACGACATCTTCAAGCAACTTAGTACGGTGTCGATCATCAGTTCATCGCCGCTCGTTCTCGTGACGGCGCCGCAGTTGCCGATCAAGTCGTTTGCCGATTTCGTGGCCTACGGAAAGGCCAATCCGGGAAAGCTCAACTTCTCTTCTGCGGGTATCGGCACGACACCTCACCTTGCTGGCGAGCTGTTCAAGCAGCGCACTGGCGTCGACGCCCAGCACATCCCCTATAAGGGAATTGGGCAGTCCTATCCCGACATGATGAACAACAAGATCCAGTTCGCGTTCTCCAGCATTGCGGGTGCCTTGCCGTTCACAACCGACAATCGCGTACGCGCGATTGCGACAACAGGTGTGAAGCGCAGTGCCGTCCTTCCGGATCTTCCGACAGTGGGCGAGGCCGGACTTTCTGGCTATGCCGTGGACCTTTGGCTTGGCATTTTCGTGCCGTCGGGCGTTCCCGCCCCCGTCTTGGCCAAGCTTCAGGAAGCGCTGCTGGCCGTGCTCAAGAAGGAAGAGGTCATCAAGGGCCTCGAGAAGGTGGGCGCAGAGCCGCGCGGTT
>CANJPN010000500.1 GCA_947475855.1 Bradyrhizobiaceae bacterium | reverse complement strand
CGGCACTTCCGAGTTGCTGGCAAGCCAAAGAGCTGGATCGACCCCAATCGCCAGTGCGACCGGCATCGGCTGTTTGCGCTCCTTATACTTGCGAAGCATCACCGCCCCGTGCCGCCCAGGAATCATATGCATGGCGAACTTGTCGGGCCCCAACACCATGCAGCGATAAGTTCCGAGGTTCACCCATCCGTCGTCGGGATCCTGTGTGATGACGCAATTGGCCGTGCCTATGTAGCGACCACCATCAAGCGCGCGATGACGCAGAGCCGGAAACGACAGAAGGTCGATGGCGGCACCTAGCTGGACGTTTTCCGCCACCGGCCCGGTTTCCACCATCAGCGGGGGCACGAGACCCACTTTCGCTAATTTTTTTCGGCATGCCGTCACCATCTCCATCTTGCTGGTGATCGTTTCGGTAAGACCAAGCGTAAGCGCGAGCCGTTTGGGCGACGAGAACAACGCACCGAGTACACGGCGGTCATTTGCACACCCCGGAATGTCGTGGAAAAGAAGAGCTGGCGGATAGGCACTGCTTTCGCGACAAGCAATTTCGATCAGAGCGCCGATCTCCAAGTCCCAGCTCGCGCCGCCGACGTCGGCGATTTCACCTTGTTGCCGCAGAATATCGATCCAATCACGGAGGTCTCGATACATCGAATGCCTTTCTAGCTGGGTGGAAGATAAAATGAGTTGCCGGGTGGACTGCCTTTGGAAACGTCAATCCCCGTAGGCAGCTTTCACTTTGTCGAGCAAGGCAGCCGGCATCCCGCCGACCTCGGCTACCACCTTTTGAAGTTCGAGGCCCGTTAGCGGCTCCACCGCCAGCCCTATGTTTGTGAAATCTGCGATGAACTCGGGGTCGCGAAGCATCTTCTCGAAGGCCGTGCGCAAAAATGCGACGCGGTCCTCCGGCACGCCTGGCGTGGTCAGGACAGACTTTCCAATCAAAGTCGAGTTGAGCACTGCACGCAGGATCGCGCGCTGCTCGTCGGTGGTGGCAAATTCGATCGCAGTCGGGATATCCGGCAGCGCCTGCGGACGCTCGAGCGCGAACACGGTCAATATCCGGATCTTGCCACTCGGCAACCAGTCGGGATGACTAGCCTTCAGGTTCTCCCAACTCGTCGAGTGCCCCTCGGTCTCTCCGCGTTCGAGCGCCAACATGGCCTCGGTGGAAGCCTTGTAGCCCATGACCAATTTGAAGCGCGTACCCAACAGCTTGTTCAGCACGTTCGGGAATACCGAGACCGTGGAGCCCGCACCTGTCCCACCCAACGTGATCTCGCGCGCCAGTGCATCCTTGAGTGAGGTCGCTTTCGATGTGTGCCACACCATCAACGGGTTGGGAGACGTGGCGATGCGCCCGATCCAAGCAAACCGGTCCGATTGGAACTTTATGTTGGGAGTGCCCAGTTTCTCGTCGAGTGGTATCGTCGGCGACAAGAGCACCAACACCGTGCCGTCACGCGGAGCTATGTTGAACGCCCAGTTCGCCGCCACCAAACTTCCCGCGCCGGGCATATTGCGCGGCAGAACTCGCGCCGCGCCGGGAATGTACTTGGTGATGTGACGCCCGACATTACGGGAGTAAATGTCGTTGCTGCCGCCAGGAGGGTAGCCAACCACCATGTCGATCGTCTTCCCGGCGAAGAACTGTTCGGCAGAAAGCGACTGGGCTAGCGACTGCGAACAATGCATCAGCACTGAAACAATGCACAACGCAAGCGTGCGCAATGAGACGGCGCACCAGCACTGGGACCTTGCCATCCAGTCCTCCCCTGCAAGCTTTTTTGTTGCGTCAACTTGGCCGAACCGGAAGTCCGATGCAACACGGTTGGTGAGAGACGCAGCCCGAGCTCCAGCTCTTCCCCGAGCTTGTTGGTGATCACGGTCAATCAGGCTCAACGATTTTGCGGGCGATATCGACGACCGACTTTGGCGTTGCGTAGACCCGCTTGACCAGATCCTCGATCGCTTCTCCCGCCATTGGGCGGATGCCCAGGTTCTGCTTTGCGGCTTCGGCCAGCAGGTCTTTGTCTCTGGCCGCCGCGTCGAAGCCGCGGCGCAACGCTTGAAGTCGGTCGGCGGGAACTCCCGGCGGCGCGAAGTAGGGCCTTCCCATTTCGTTGGGGCCCAGCAGAAGTTCTGCAATCTGCTTGTCCTGTGTAGACTTGGCAAAGTCCAGAATGAACGGCATATCAGGCAAATCGGGATGCCTGGCTGCGGCGAACTGGGCGAGGATGACAACTTTCTTCTCGCGAACCCAGTGCGCATAGCGAGATATGAGGCTGTCGTAAGTCAGGCCGCATCGCCCCTCCACTTCTCCACGTTCGAGCGCAACGTGCACCGCATTGCTCGAGGGATAGCCGAGCACTACTTTGAGCTTGGTTCCCGCCAAGCGATTGAGAAGGCGCGCATGAACGGAATCGGAGATCGAGGGACCATTCGAGCCCATCAACAACTGCTTCTCCCGCGCATCCTCGATCGTCCTGACGCCTTTGTCATGCCAAACGACACACAGGCTCACCTCGCTGTTGAGGCTGCCGATCCAGCCAATTTTCGTGGCGTCGATCCTGACAGCCTCGACCCCAAACAGAGGGTCAAACGGAATGTTCCGCAGCGAGGCTCCGAACGCCGAACCGTCCTTAGCCATGATGGAATAGATATGATTGACGGCCGGCCGCCCTCCACCGCCCGGCAGGTTCTTGACGACAAAAGTCGGCTCCCCGGGAATGTGGCGTCCGAGATGACGGGTGAGCAGCCGAGCGTACGTATCGTATCCATCGCCTGTTTCCGACCCGACCAGCACCTCGATTCGCCGCCCCGCATAAAAGTCGGCAGGGGAATCCGCCGCGGCAGAAAATGAACTCCACGATCCAGCCGATAGGGCCGCAGCTACGTTCCAGCGCATGACGCTCCCCCCGATACGGTTGGGATCTTCGCGGCGCGGACCGCTTCGATCCGATAAAGCCAAGCGAATTGTGCACAACATGAAAACGATTTTGGCCCCAGGACTAGGAGCTGGGCCACATCGCGCAAAGCGCATTTCAATTTCTCACGGCGGCATCAGACCACCATGCAGTGACACTAAAAGTCGTTGTCCCCAACACTCACCACGACACTGCCGGTAAGCATTTTCGCACTACTCATGCAGCCTTGCGTACCCCCAGGCGCTCAAGCCGCGGAATGATTTCGTCTCGGATGATCGGTACTTCGTTGACATAGTTGACGACTGCGAGAGCCATCCCATCGAGGCCCGCGTCGGAAAGCCGCTTCAGGGTCGCCGCTGCCTCGTCGTAGCTGCCGACCACGGGAAATGTTCCGCCACCGCTGATGAAACGCTCTTTCATCGACATGATGCGTTCGGGAGGCATCGACCGGCTCTCACCTTCAAGGCGCTTGGCAATTGCAGTCTCGGCCGCTCCCCAGTCCCCCTTCTCATGGACGAGGTAGTGATAGTAGTCCTTGGTTTCCTTCGGCGTCGCCCGGGAGATCAGATGCCCGCTGGCGTAGACACCGAGTTTTTCAGATCCCGTATTCCCTTTGTGAATCTCGGCAATTTCCTCGGCGAGCTTGCCCTCATCCGTGATCACCATAAAGAGACAATCGACATGGCGGGCGGCGAACTCTCGGCCCTGGACCGATGAGCCAGCACTCATCAGCACGGGACGCCCATCACCCCAGGGCTTCGGCTTGCCGCTGACGTTGGTCAACTTGAAGTGCTGGCCGCTGAAGTCGAACGGCTCTGTCTCTAGCCATATGCGCTTGACCACTGTCAGCCATTCCTCGGTGTACCGGTAGCGTTCATCGTGAGGCAGCAGGTGTGCGCCGAACATTGCAAACTCTCCGACGTTCCAACCTGAAACGACGTTCAAGCCGAGACGGCCGGCACCGACATGATCGGCTGTTGCGCACGACTTGGCTGCAAACGCCGGATGCACCAGCGGTGCGTGCACGGTGGCGAACACGACAATCTCATCGGTCGAGGCAAGCATCGCCGATGCCCACGACAACGTCTCGAAAGTCGTGCCGTGCCGGTCCGTTGTGCCGCCGTAGCCGAGCCAACGGGCAATCGGCAGCAGGAACTCGATGCCCGCGGCATCGGCCAACTGCGCCGCCTTGCGCGACTCGGGCCATCCAGCATTCCAGCGTTCCGGAGCGGTCGTCGCGACCGACCCTGAGCAGTTCATGCCGAATAGGCCCAGCTTGAACTTGTTGGCGTTCTGCAGACGAGTATGTTGCCGCATGCTCGGCCCCGGGGCTGGCATCGTTTTGCATCGCAGCAAGCCACATTTCGTGATCCATGCCGATCATGAAAGCTAGGCCCCACGCGGCCACAGCGTCAATGCCCGAAAGCAATGCCCGACTAAAACGCCGTTTCACTACGCGGCCGATGCCAAGCATTCAATGCCTTCCGCAAACGTCCCGCGGCTGCTACCTTTCCGAAAAGCCTGCACACATCCGGGAGGCTGATTGCCATGAGGTTCGATCTGACTGGCGACTGGTGCGCGCGCTTCTGCCTTCTGTTTCTGCTTGCCCTGGGGCCGTACGCGGCCGCCGATGCGCAGGACTTTCCGTCACGTCCGGTTCGGATCATCGTCCCCTATGCGCCGGGCGGCAGCGGCGACATCATCACACGATATCTGGCCAACAAACTCTCGACATCCTGGAGCCAGCAGGTGCTTGTCGAGAACAAGCCGGGTGGTGGGGGGCTGATCGGCACCGAAGCCGCAGTCCGCTCAGCTCCCGACGGCTATACCATCTACATGGCGAGCGATGGACCGATCACGGTTGCGCCGTCGCTGATGAAGAGCGTTCCATACGATTGGAAGCGTGATCTAGCGCCGTTGTCGATGATGGCAGTGGGATATCAGGTCCTGATCATCGGTCCGCAGGTTCCTGCAAAGACACTCGCCGAGTTCATCGCGCT
>CANJPN010000499.1 GCA_947475855.1 Bradyrhizobiaceae bacterium | reverse complement strand
GGAAACGATGGCCGGCTTCTGCGATGATGCCACCGTCAGGCCGCCGGCAATCCCGGCCGCCTGACAATCCGAGCCGCGGCGCTCCGGATCATGCCTGTGGGCTTACACCACGTGTTGGGGCACTACCAGGCCGGAATGAGCGCTGAGCCGCCGTAACGGTTCCGCAGGTTGAAATCTGGCCCCTTCGGAAGCATCCGCCGGAGCATTTCGGTTCGCCCTTGGGCGCCGGCCAGCAGCCACGGGGTATCATGATTGCCAGCCTGGCGATTGATATCCGCGCCCGCGTCGATCAGCGCTACGGCAGCTTCGAGCCGGTTTTCAGCGACCGCGATCAACAGTGCTGTCTGGCCGCTCGCATTCTGGGCATCGATAGGCGCGCCCGCCGCCAGAAGCCGGCGAATCGAGCCCGCATCGCCGCGTGAGGCGGCTTCGAAGAGCTGGCGGCTTTGCACTGTCGCATCCGCGAATACCGGCAGCGGCGAAACCGCCAGCAGCAGCGCCGAAATAGCGTGAATAAAATTCCGTTTGGCTTGTGCAATCACGGCATTCGCCTCCCGCTTTTCGGCTTGGACAACACGTCAGGGTTGCACCCGCCTCAGACGTATGCGCTGCCGCGCGCCTCAGCGCACCGACGGGTCCGCAAAGCACTTGCGCATATAATCGCAGCGATAGGAGCCCGCGAAATGCATGCTGTCGCCCTTTGCCGGCGCGATGAAGCTGCAGACCTCGTCCAGCCCTTCGGGTGACAACCACCCCTCACGCCGGCCGCGTTGGACCGCGAAGCAATCCGCCGTCTCCTCGTCGGGACCGCGAAACTGGTGGCCGCACTCGTGCGCATGAATCCAAAGCTTTACGGGTCTCGAAACCCGCGCCAACAACTTGGGATTGAGTATCAGAAAGCCCGGATAAGCCGCACCGTAGTCGTCGAGTTGATTGTCGAGGACGGTCGGCCGCTGACCGCAGATGACCTTGTAATTGTCGAGCTTGAGCTGGCCAGGAGGCACGATCTGCGCACCATTGCCGACATGGGCAACGTACTCCTCCGGCGTCGGCGGGCCTTCGGCATTGAGAGGGCCGAATAGCGCAAACAGCATACTGGTCGTAACCACCAGTGATGCAATAACTTTTCTGGCGTGCCGCATTCCCGTCAGCCAATC
This sequence comes from Bradyrhizobiaceae bacterium, assembly GCA_947475855.1. Taxonomy (GTDB): domain Bacteria; phylum Pseudomonadota; class Alphaproteobacteria; order Rhizobiales; family Hyphomicrobiaceae; genus CAMDPA01. The sequence goes on along the minus strand of CANJPN010000499.1, from coordinate 3,793 downwards.
CCGCCGTTGTTCGGTGCACTCTATATAGTCGGACGAGATGCTGTCTCAAACCCATAATCGGTATGTGTCGTCCGTTCTGCTCACATGTGTAGTGCCAATTTGTTGCCAAAAAAACACTGACCGCGTTTTCGAGTGCCAGTGACGCACACCGATCATCCAGCAGGCCGCCGACAGCTACGACCTTGCGACAAGGGCAGTTGCACGAACGTGTGTCACCTGAAGCGATGGTTGGTCTGCGCCATGAAGCTCAGTTTTTTGCGGCAGACGATTTCCGCGATTCAGCCGTGATGCTTGTCGGGATGCGCGCGGACGCGATGACGTTCGCCCGCGCTATTCAGCGGCCGATGCGCGCTCCTTGCGCGCCTTGGCGTAACTGTTCTCTGGACACGGCAGGCCCAAGTTCTCGCGAAGCGTCGAACCTTCGTATTCGGTGCGGAATAGTCCGCGCTTCTGCAGTTCCGGCACGACGAGCCGGCAGAAGTCGTCGAGCGAGCCCGGGATGTAGGGCGGCATCACGTTGAAGCCGTCGCAGGCGCCCTTGACGAACCATTCCTCCATGTAGTCTGCGACCTGCTTGGGGTTGCCGACGAACACGTTCTTGCCGCGCGCGCCAGCCACACGCTTTCCGAGTTCGAGGATCGACAGATTCTCGCGACGCGCCATCGCGATGATGCTGTCGTAGTGCCCCTTGCTACCGTTGGACGGCGGCAAATCCGCGGGCAGCGGCTGGTCGATCGGGAACTTGGTCAGGTCCATTTCGCCGAGCATGGTGGACAGGATCTCGCGAGCGACCACCGGATGAATCAGCGATTGCGTGAACTCGTAGTCGCGGCGCGCCTCTTCCTCAGTTTCGGCGACGAACACGCTCAGGCCCGGCAGCACCTTGCAGTGCGCGGGATCGCGGCCGTGCTTCATCATCTGGCTCTTGAGCTTATCGTAGTAGGGTTTTGCCTCCTCGATGTTGAGGTGGGGGCTAAAAATCGCCTCGGCGTAGCGTGCCGCCAGACCGATGCCGTCGTCAGAGGCGCCTGCCTGCACGATCACCGGCCAGCCTTGTGGCGGACGCGGGACGTTCAGCGGACCCTTGACCTGATAGTTTTGGCCCTTGTGATCGAGCACATGCATCTTGTCCCGGTCGAAATAGATTCCGCTTTCGGCATCGCGGACGAAGGCGTCGCCCTCCCAACTGTCCCATAGGCCGGTGACTACGTCGACGAATTCGTGAGCACGATTGTAGCGCTCGGCGTGCGGATAAGGGGCGGTGCGGTTGAAATTCAATGCCTCGACGGACGAGCCCGACGTGACGACGTTCCAACCGGCGCGCCCGCCGCTGATGAGGTCGAGAGACGCGAACTTGCGCGCGACGTGATAGGGCTCGTTATAGCTCGTCGAAGCGGTCGCGATCAGACCGATCCGCTCGGTCGCCATGGAGATCGCCGAGAGCAGCGTGATCGGCTCGAAATTCGCAATGAACTGGATGGAGCGACTCAGGGCCTCGATGTCCGCCTTACGGGTGGCGGCGCTGTCGGCCAGGAAGATCATGTCGAACTTGGCGCGCTCGGCCGTCTGCGCGATCTCGACGTAGTGCTTGATGTTTGTGTTGGCGTCCTTCTGGGCGCGCGGATGACGCCAGGAGGCCACGTGGTGGCCGGTCGGGTTGAAGTACGCGCCAAGCTTCATCATCCCCTTGTTGCCCATCGCACATCGTCCTCCGAATAGCCAGTCTTGCTCATCTGCGAGTCGCCACATGAATGGCCGATCGCCACCGGTGACTTTGATCTCGATCAAGGGGAAATTGCAACGCAAAGGGTTTCCATCCGCCCAATGCATACGACCAATTCCTTGACCCGCCGGGCAGGAACAGGATTATGCCTGGGTAAGAACAGGAGCACGACATGGGCGATCATTTCTGGCCATCGGCTTACCCTGGCATCATCGTCGGCGTGATGTATGGCTTCGCAACCGGAGGCCTTACTGCGGCATTGATCGGCGGCATCGGCGGCCTGATCGCGGCGGCGTTGGCGCTCATAACGCTCGGGGACATCGTCGCGGGCGAAGGACTGCTGCCGCTCGCCGGGCTGCTCGGATTATCGCTTGCGGGCGCGTTCGTGACAGTCGAGGGAGTGGGCTTCGTGCTGCGGCATAGCCCGATCGGCAAAGGCGACTGAGCGGCCGAAGGCGATCACTCCTTGCGGAACTTGCCTGACTGGATCTTGGCGTTCGCTGTCTTGGGAAACTCGGTGCAGGCCTCGACACAGCGCGGAACCTTCCGGGCGCCCGGGTACGTGTTCACGTGCTGCTTCAGTTCCGCTGCCGCTTCTCAATAAGTCTCGACGTGGAACCGGCCCTGCCCCCGCATCTCCGGCTTGAGCTTGGCCCAGTCGAGCCCATTCTTGCGGCAAATGTCCGACAACGCTTCCTCGACGCCGGCTTCCATACCCTTGAGGCCGCAGATGAAGATGTGGGTCTGAGCCGAGCCGAGCAGACCGGCAACCGTTCCGGCTTCGACGCGCATGCGGTCCTGCACGTATTCCTTGTCGGCGCCGGGAATGCGCGAGAAGACGAGATGCTTTTCGAGCAGAGAATTCGGCACCTTTTGCAGCGGACCGAAGTACGGCAATTCCTGTGGCGTGCGGGCGCCGAAGAACATGATCGCCTTGCCGTTCGCGTTCTGCATCGCGCGTCGGCGGCGTTCGGTGAAGGCGCGGAACGGTGCGGAGCCCGTTCCCGTGCAGATCATGATGATGTTGGCCTGCGTGTCGTTCGGCATCAGGAAAGTGGCGCCGAACGGACCTGTGACCTCTACCTTGTCGCCGACCTTGAGGTCGCACATGTAGTTCGAGCCGACGCCGCCATCGACGCGCTTGATGGTCAGCGAGACGTTGTTGGCGTTGCGCTTCTCGCCGTCACGGGCGGAGGCGATCGAATATAGGCGGATGTCATGGGGCTTGCCGTCCGGGCGGGCTCCCGGCGGCACGATGCCGATCGACTGGCCTTCAAGAACAGGGAACTCCGTCGTGCCGAACGAAAGGACGATGTGACGGATGTCGCTTCCGGTGCCCGGAGCGGTGATGCGGAAGTTGCCCTGGACTGTCGCAACCGCAGGCTTCGAGCGACGGTATATATGGATCGCGGGCTTGGACGCCGAGGCCGGCGCAATCGTCTTGCCGCCGACACCGGCATGGGCGGTCGCCAGTATTTTCTCGACCTCTTCATCGATCTCCTGGCTTGCAGGCTCTGCAGCATCGCCGAGATCTTCCTGGGCGGGAAGCTCGTTCCAGCCGAGTTGCTCTTCGAGCGAGTAGCTCGACGTCACTATCCGCCAATTGTCGATCGAGCCCGTTGGGCACGGCGAAATGCAATCGAGGCAATAGTTGCACTTCGCGGGATCGACGACGTAGTTGTTGTCGTCATGCGTGACCGCACCGACGGGGCAGGTCGCCTCGCATGTGTTGCAGCGGATGCAGATCTCGGGGTCGATGAGATGCTGCTTCTTGAGGGCGGTTGCGTTTCCGTCGGCGCTCATAATTTTTTTCCGTAGACTGGGGCAAGCGTAGCGCGCCCAAACATTTCCCGGCATGCCGCTGGATGTTGCGCCGCGGCCGGCAGTGCAGCACATGACCCGACTTACGCCCCTTCAAGAGGCTTACTTCATGTCGGCGCAACTATTCGGCCGCGGTCGCCTTGGCTTGCGCCTCGAGTTGATCATGAAGCCACTGCGGAGATAGATCGGCGCCATTGGGCCAAACGATCGTATCCAGTTCCGGATCGACTCGCAGTTGGCTGAAATATG
>CANJPN010000498.1 GCA_947475855.1 Bradyrhizobiaceae bacterium | reverse complement strand
GGGTCTGTCCCCTGCTGTGATCTCGAAACGTATCAGCCTGCTCGAGGAGAAGCTCGGCGCACGGCTGTTCCATCGCACGACGCGACAGCTGACACTCACCGAAACCGGTGAAGGCTACTTCCGCCGCGTTGTCGATATCCTGAGCCTGTGCGAGGAAGCGGACGACTTCGTCTCCCGCCGCAACACAAAGCCGCGCGGTACCTTGAAGGTAACGGCGCCGACGTCCTTCAGCCGCCTCCATATCGCGCCACGCCTGGGCGAATTCCTGGAGCGGTTTCCCGAAGTGAAACTGGATCTGCACCTGACCGACCACTTCGAGGATATCATCCGCGACGGCTTCGACCTTGCGATCCGCATCGGCGAGTTGCAGGATTCCTCCCTCGTCGCCCGGAAGTTGGCCCCGGATACCCGCGTTCTCGTGTCTTCACCCAAATACCTCGAACTTGTCGGCGAGCCGAAATCAGTGGCCGAACTCGAATTGCTCAATTGCCTTTCGGCGGGCGCACAGGACCATTGGCGCCTCGATGGTCCCGATGGTACCGAGCAGGTCAAGGTCGAAGGCAACATCCGCACCAACTCGGCCGAGTTCATTCGCGAATCGCTGATCTGCGGTCTGGGCATCGGCCTGCGTCCAACGTGGGATATCGCCCCGCAGCTTGCTTCGGGTGAACTGAAGATCATCCTGCCCCAGTATCGCGGCACATCGAACATGGCGATCTACGCGGTCTACCCTTGCCGCGATTACCTGCCAGAGAAGGTCAATGTTTTCATTGATTTTCTGGCCAACCTCTTCGCCGACGACCAGTGGGCGAAGGAACTGCCGGTCCTGCCCAAGGCGGAAGGTGCAGCCAAGGGCCGTCCTGCCGTCAAGGGTGCCGTGTCGCCCAAGTCCACGCGTCGCCCCAACGGTACCGCCGCCAGCGTCTGACGCCGCTATGTTGCGAAGTACGAACGGCGATTCGGAGTATTCTCGATAGCGTTTCCAGCGGCTGCTCCCGGCGGAATCGTGGAGATTCGCCGGGAGGAGCTTTTGTCGCGTGACGCGACTGCCATCGAACACCATATAAGGGCGTCGCAGTGCCTTCACAGTGGATGATGCGGACGCATCGGACAGGGAGCAATCGAACATGAGAACCGTAAGGTTGGCAGCGATCGCATTCGCGACGCTTGGCCTCAATTCCACGCTCGCGTCGGCTCAGGACGTCGAGAACGGCCAGAGCCTTTTCCGGCAGTGCCGGGCGTGCCACCAGGTCGGAGCGAGCGCAAAAAATCTCGTTGGTCCGCAGCTCAACGGTATTGTCGGCCGCAAGGCGGGTACGGTCGAGGGCTTCAATTACTCCGAAGCCAACAAAGCGGCAGGCGCCAAGGGCCTCGTCTGGGATGACACCCAGTTGACGGCCTACCTCGAGAATCCGCTTCAGTTCATGCCCGGCACGAAAATGGCTTTCGCCGGCCTCAAGGACGAGGCTGACCGCAAGGATCTCATCGCCTATCTGAAGAGCGTCAAGTAGCGCTGGCTTCACCTTGGCTGGCTCCCTGCAACTGAGGCTCGTCAACTGAGGCTCGTCGGCATCATCCCTTCGGATGGTTCGGCGAGCTTCGTCCCGTTTTGCGGGGCGAACACGGGAGGGCGTCATGATTGTCGATCCACTATCGCAGCGCCCGCGCGTCGGCTTGTTCGTCACGTGTCTCGTCGATCTCGTCCGGCCCAGCGTGGGCTTCGCTGCCGTGAAGTTGCTGGAAGCTGCAGGCTGCGACGTGACGGTGCCGGCGTCTCAGACGTGCTGTGGCCAACCCGCTTACAATTCCGGCGCGAAGTCCGACGCCGCCGCGCTTGCCCGCCAGACGATCGCCGCGTTCGAAGGCTTTGACTATGTGGTCGCGCCGTCTGGCTCATGTGCCGGCATGCTCAAGCTGCACTATCCCGAGCTGCTGAAGGACGACGCCGCGTGGTGGGGGCGGGCCATTGAACTCGCCGAACGCGTGCACGAGCTGACGGCATTCCTCGTGGATGTCCGCCGCTTGAATGCCGTGCCCGGTACGCTATCGGCGAAGGCGACATATCACGACAGTTGCTCGGGTCTGCGCGAGCTCAACGTGAAGCGCCAGCCGCGCGCGCTGTTGGCGAAGGTCGCGGGGCTTGAGGTGGTCGAAATGCCGGACTGCGAGGTCTGCTGCGGCTTCGGCGGTACCTTCTCGATCAAGTACCCCGACATATCCAACGCGATGGTGGACAAGAAATCGTCCAACGCGGCGCGCGCTCATCCCGACGTGTTGCTTGCGGGCGATCTCGGCTGCTTGTTGAATATTGCGGGCAAGCTTGCACGCGAGGGCTCGACGATCGAAGTTCGCCATGTCGCCGAAGTGCTGGCGGGCGAGCTATCCGATCCCGCCATCGGTCGCAGCGATTGACCCATTGGATCGTTGTTCAGCCAATCGCGTCACTTGCCGCCGATACAGCCTTGCAGGCACGTCTGGTACTGCACATCGCACATCTGAGAGCCCTTCGTCGTCAACCGGCATTGATTGTAGTTCGCCAGGCACGCGCTGCGGCAGGATGGCGACTGCGCCAAGGCGCAGGTCGTCGTCGGGTCCAGCCCCGCAATTCCGGCGAGCGCAATCACCGTGGTGATCGCTATGCGGATTGTTCGACGATAGGCCACTGAGATTGCACGCGGATGTGCCGAAGCGGGTGGACGACGGCGGGTGAATGATGTGGCTGCCACCTCTTGTGGCAGGCATCGATGGGATAGCCGAAACTCGATGAATGCGACCTGAACCATGAGCTCGGCAGAACGCCGTCGACAGGAGGTCCAGTAACCAGCTTGCAACGAATACGGACTAGCGTCGGCGCGAAGCACTCGCCCTGGCCCGATGGAACAGGCATGTTACCGGCGTCGTTGGTGTCTGGTCGTCTCCATGGTCACCTCCACGCAGGTGAACACGGGTAGCAAACAAGGCAAACGCCGTGACGTCAGTGCGCCCAAGCTCTTTGTTGGCCGAGAGGCTCGGCCGAATTTGGATCGCGGCGGCCTGCCTGTGTCTCCTCTTCGCGGGTGTGCAAGCGGCTGTTGCTCAGCCTCGCTCGGGAAAAGCGGCCAAGTCCAAGCCCCGTGTCGTGCGTCTGCAACCATCGCCCCAGCCCATGGTGACGCCTGCATCAGTACCGTCACCTGCCACGACGATGGCAGCCGGAGCCTCGGCTGCAGCGGCGCCCAGCAGTGCAAACAGCGCTTCCGTTGCGGAAGGGACCCAGCCCGAAGGTCCGCCCATGACGATGGAGATGTTTCTCGATCGCCTCATGATGGCTGAGTCCGGCGGACGTCTCGAAGCCCGCAACCCCCGTTCAACTGCGGTCGGACCGTTCCAGTTCATCGAGAGCACGTTCTTGAGTCTCGCCAAGCGGAATTTCGCCACCGAGACTGCAGGCATGACGCAGCCGCAGATTCTGGCGCTGCGCACCGACATGGCCTTCGCCCGCAAGGCGGCTGAAGCCTACACTCGCGAAAATGCAGCGGTGCTGCAGAGCCTCGGCGTTGCCCCGAGCTATCCCAACCTGCGGCTTGCCTATCTGCTGGGCCCGAACGGCGCGGCGAGAGTCCTGAAAGCGCCGCCGGATGCCCCGCTTGCAACTTTGCTTCCGCCGGCCGTTCTGGTCGCCAATCCGTTCATGGCTTGGTTGACGGCGCGAGGTCTCGCCCAGCGATCGGCGCGCGAAGTCTCGCAGCCCGTCACCACATCGCAAGGCGTCGACGTGCCGCCGGGCAGTGCCCTGCCAAAGCGCAATCTGCCACCGGGCCTTGCCGTCCGTTGCAACCTGAGACTGCCGAGCTGCAAACGCTGGCTCTCGCTGCACAGTGTGAAGGCGTCGAGACAGCCGACCAATTTGGCATCGAATACGGCGGTCCAGACAGCGGTTCAGGCACCGCAGGCCGGCAAGCCTGCCCCGATGGCCGTCGCCTTGAACCGCCGTAATGGGCGGCCGTCGCCGACCATGGAGGCCGCCGCCCGTGGCATCCCGCTGTCGGTTTCGCCGGCCCGCCTCGCTGCTGCATCAAGAGCCGCGTCGAACAAGTCGCGCCGACAGTAGAACCACCGCATTGGCCACGGCAGACCGCTATCGGCGCAATCCTGCCATCGCGTGGTCGAGAGCCCGGCTAGGCAAATCGCAGCTTTGGCGGCATGTTGCGCGGGCTCACGACACCATTCCTGCGAGGACGCCCGATGAAGACCCGTGCCGCCGTTGCCTTCGAGAAAGCCAAGCCCCTCGAAATCGTCGAGGTCGACCTCGAAGGTCCCAAGGCGGGCGAAGTGCTGGTCGAGATCAAGGCGACAGGCATCTGCCACACCGACGAGTTCACGCTGTCGGGCGCCGACCCCGAAGGCCTGTTCCCGGCGATCCTCGGCCATGAAGGCGCCGGCGTCGTCGTCGATGTCGGCCCGGGCGTGAAGAGCCTGAAGAAGGGTGACCACGTCATTCCGCTCTACACGCCCGAATGCCGCGAGTGCCCCTCGTGCCTGTCGCGCAAGACGAACCTGTGCACGGCGATCCGTGGCACGCAGGGACAGGGCCTGATGCCCGACGGCACCTCGCGCTTCTCCTACAAGGGCAAGCCCGTGTTCCACTACATGGGCTGCTCGACGTTCGCCAACCATACCGTGCTGCCGGAGATCGCGCTGGCCAAGGTCCGCGACGACGCGCCGTTCGACAAGATCTGCTACATCGGCTGCGGCGTGACGACCGGCGTCGGCGCGGTCATCAACACCGCGAAGATGCTGCCCGGCGAGACCGCGATCGTGTTCGGCCTCGGCGGCATCGGCCTCAACGTGATCCAGGGCTGCAAGCTCGCCGGCGCGGACATGATCATCGGCGTCGACATGAACGACGCGAAGGAAGAGTGGGGCCGCCGCTTCGGCATGACGCACTTCGTCAACCCCAAGAAGATCTCTGGC
>CANJPN010000497.1 GCA_947475855.1 Bradyrhizobiaceae bacterium | reverse complement strand
GATGCCGCCTGCGGGCTTCGTCGACCGAGTGCTGGTCGACGGGCTCGGTACCCAGCATGTGGTGATCGGCTACGATTTCTATTTCGGCAAGGGGCGTGCAGGTGCTCCGGACATGATGCGGCAACTCGGTGCTGAACGTGGGTTCGCGGTGACGGTGATCGCGCCGCAGGCGGAGGAAGGCGAAGTGTTCTCTTCATCGGCGGTCAGGGCCCGGCTGTCCTCGGGTGACGTACGCGGTGCGGCCGTTGAACTCGGCCATTGGTGGAGCGTGACTGGCGTCGTGACCGGCGGGGCGCGGCGCGGCACAGGCATGGGTTTTCCAACGGCCAACATCCGGCTGGAGCCGGGTACTGCTCTCGGCCATGGCATTTTCGCTGTCAGGGTCGGCATGACGGAGCCGGATGGGAGCCACCGGAAATTGCAGGGAGCGGCCTATTTCGGTCAGCGGCCGACATTCGACAACGGCGCGCCGGTGCTGGAAGTGTTCCTGTTCGACTTCGACGGTGACCTTTACGGCCGGGAGATCGAGATCGAATTCATCGGGTTCGTTCGGCCGGACCAGCGGTTCCCGGACATGGACGCACTGATCGTCCAGATGGATAAGGACTGTGCGCGGGCGCGCGAGATGCTCGCCGAAGCCGAGCGGGAGAACCCGTTCAGGCAGTCACCGCTGGGGAAGGTTTGAGGAGCGGCGGGACCAGGTGGAACGTTGCAACCTTTAATACTTCTAATACTTCGTACGGTACGCGCGGGATTCAGGTGGAATTAGCAGCTTCTTGATAGCTTCAGGCCAGTTCGATGCGATCCCGGGTCTGCGTTGGTCGCACTTTGGCATGCTGATGCGCGGTATCTTTACGCGGTGGAGTCTATGGCCAAGTTTCTCGCCAAGTCGAAGTCCGTTCCGGCGGCTGCCAAGTCCAAGTCCAAGTCCAAGTCCAAGTCCAAGTCCAAGTCCAAGTCTCAGTTCAAAGCTGATGCCCGCAAGCCTCGGATGTCGATCGATGCGCGACGGCGCGTGTTCGACGGCTTTCTGAAGATCGACGAGGTCAGTGTCTCCTTCGATCGGCTTGCCGGCAAGGGCCGCATGAAGGGGGTGAAGCGCCTGATCATGGAACGGGGCGACAGCGCGGCGGTGCTGCTCCACGAGACCGATACGGACACGGTACTGCTCACCCGCCAGGTCCGGCCTGCCACTATCGCCAAGGGCCCAGGAGCCATCGATGAGGTCGTTGCCGGCTCGATCGAGAAAGACGAGGCGGCCAAGGATTGCATTCGTCGCGAGATCGAGGAAGAGATCGGTTATCGGGTGCCTGGGCGCTCGATTCGGCAGATCGCGACATTCTACGTTTCACCGGGCGGCACGTCCGAGCGGATTGTCCTGTTCTACGCTCAAGTCAAGGCGAGCCAGCGCGTGGATGCGAGGGCTGCCGGGGTAGCGAGCGAGGATGAGGACATCATGCTTGTAAAGGTCGATCGCCAACGCTTCATACAGCGAGCGCTGTCGGGCAAGGTCGATGATGCGAAAACGCTGATCGCTGGGTTGTGGCTGGCCAGGCGTTAACACGTTTCCGTCTGATGCGATGATGCTCTAACGTGATCTTGCGAGGCCGAAGCGGGTGGGTTCGGGTTGTTCGCCACGAGAGCAGACTTGATCGCAAGGAACGCCTGAATGCCGCTCGAGGCTTGGTTATTTTCTATCGCGGCGGCTGCGCTTTTCGGTCTTTCGCTCAATCTGGCGCAGATCGGGCTGCGCCATATGCCGGTGGCGCTGGGCTCGATGATTTCGATCCCGACGGCGGCCGTGCTGTTCTGGGCGAGCTCGCCGTGGACGGCTGATTTCTCAGGTTGGCGGAACGATGCGGCACTGCTGTTCGCGGCCACGGGTCTGTTCTATCCCGCGATGGTCACAATTCTCACCTTCGAGGCGACGCGGTTTCTCGGGCCGAACGTAACAGCGGCGATGGGCAATCTCGCGCCGGTGGTTGCGGTCGCAGCCGGCGTGTTGTGGCTCGGCGAAGCGCTGGGCATCAGGCAGTTCGCGGGTATCGCGGTTCTCGTCGCGGGTGTGACGATGATGACGACGAACCGCAACTGGGGCGATACGACGTGGCCGCTCTGGGCGCTGGCCTTGCCGCTGACCGCGTCGATGCTGCGCGGCCTCGGGCAGCCGTTGCTCAAGGTTGGCTTTGGTTGGTGGCATAACCCCCGTGTTGCGACACTGCTTTGCTATGCGTCGTCGGCGACCGTTGTGATCATCGTCGGCTTACTGCGGAAGAAGGCGAGCGCCGCGAGTTTCACGCCCAAGGGCGTTGCGTGGTTCATGGTGGTGGGGTTCGGCAATGGGCTGGCGACGTGGTTCGGCATCGAGGCGGTGGCGCGTGGACCAGTATCGCTGGTGGCGCCTGTGGTTGCTAGCTATCCCATCTTCACGCTTGTGATCGGAAGCGTGCTTTTGCGGCGCGTGCGCGTTTCGCGGGCGCAGTCCCTGGGGGTCGCGCTCGCCGCAGTCGGCGTGATGATCCTGGTGCTGGGGTAGTCGCCGTCGAATGGTAGGCTGGGCCAGGTGAAGCGCGACCCAGCATCAATAGGCACGCGGGATAACGCTTGGTCGCGGCCCGCCGATGTGCGGACCTTGCCCCAGCCTACGAGGTGCCGAACGGACTCGTCATAGTCCCATAAAGTCGGCTTCCGGTGCGAAGGGCGCGCGTGTATTGCTTCGTGAGAGGACAGGCTTCGTGAGAAATGGGGGAAACATGCTTTCGCGTCTCGTTGCAGCAGTTTCGGTGAGCACTTCGATACTCGCGCCATTTTCGGGTGCGGTTGCGCAGCCGGCTTATCCCAGCCGTCCGGTCACGATGATCGTGCCCGCTCCTCCTGGCGGTGGAACGGACGTGTTCGCACGCATCCTCGGCGAATTGGCTGAGGCGACACTCAAGCAGAAGGTTGTGATCGAGAACCGTGCCGGTGCGGGAGGTTCGCTTGGGGTTACACAGATCGCGGCGGCGAACGCGGATGGCCATACGCTCGGCTTCATCTGGAATAGTCCGCTGACGGCTAGTCCGCAGACACTGAACGTCTCCTACACGCCGGACAGCTACCGGCCGCTGCTGTCGATCGGCTACTCGTCCTACGTGCTGTGCGCGCAACCGAGCTTCGCTGCAAACAACGCGAAGGAGTTCATCGATCAGTTGAAGACCGCGAGCGGCAAACTGACCTACGGCAACGACGGCATCGGTGGCACGATGCAACTCGCGGCCGAGCGCGTGTTCAAGAAGGTGGGTGTGAAGGTGCGCGCCATTCCTTTCGGCGGCGCTGGCGAGACGGCGAAGAACTTCCTTGGAGGGCACGTCGATTTCTACGGCGGTTCGCTGCCGCCGATCATTCCGCACGTCGCTGCCGGCAAGGCGAAATGCCTGCTGTTGACGTCGGCGCTTGGAAACGCTGCGCTTCCTCAAGCACAGGGACTAGAGGCGATCGGGCTCGGGGCTGAAGAAACCGTGCTGTGGTGGGGCCTGATCGCGCCGCAGAAGATTTCGGAAGCGATCGCCAAGCAACTCGAGAAGACATTCGCGGAAGCAGCAAGCACGGATCGCTTCAAGGAGGCGATGGCCAAGCAGGGAGCGGTTCATCGCGTGCTCGACGGTGCGGCGACCGACAAGCTGATCCGCAGCGAGCTTGCTGTGATGACGGATGTCGCGCGTGAAGCGGGCATCCAGCGCAAGGCGCAGTAGCGATGGCGGAAGGTGGCGTCCGAGCATGGGCCGGCGAAGCCGGCTGCGGCCTCGGTCTGGCAGTAACGGGTGTTGCGCTCGCTGCTATGGCAGTCCGAATGGATTTGTTCGAGGACGGCGTGCCGGGACCGGGGGCGACGCCGCTGTTGCTCGGCGCGGCATTGGGTATGCTTGGCCTCGGGATCACTGTTGCGGCAGTCGTTCGCCGCGCACCTCAGATTGCAGTTGTCTTCGATCGAGATTCGGCGATTGCTGTGGGCTTGCTGTTCGTTGCTGTCGTGACGTTCGAAAGTGTCGGATACGTGCCTTCGACGTTTCTGTTTCTGTTGTCCAGTTTTGTGCTGGTCGGGCGGGAGAGATGGCTGCCGGCTTCCGTGGTTGCGGGGGCGGCGACAGTGTTGACCTGGGCGTTGTTCGTCAAGGCGCTGGGGGTACCGCTGCCCATCGGCATGATTGCGCTGCCATGACGGGCATGGCCCGACTTCCAGAATCTGGCAGGAGAGCCATATGGAAGCGCTAAGTCATCTTCTCGGCGGGCTTGCGATTGCCGCCACCCCGCAGAACCTACTGTGGTGTTTCATCGGATGCTTCTGGGGCTCGATCGTCGGCGTGCTGCCGGGGCTCGGGCCGATGGCAGGTATGACGCTGTTGTTGCCGCTGACGTTTCATCTGGATCCCACAGGTGCGGTGATCATGCTGTCAGGCATCTTCTACGGTGCGATGTACGGCGGTTCGACGACCTCGATCCTGATGCGGATTCCGGGCGAGGCAGCATCGGTCATTACTTGCATCGACGGCTACGAGATGACGAAGAATGGGCGTGCCGGCGCGGCGCTGACCATTGCGGCGATGGGTTCGTTCGTCGGCGGCGTGTTTTCCGTGATCGGGCTGATGTTCGTGGCGTCATGGCTGGCGCAGGCGATGCTCGCGATCGGGCCGTCGGCAGAATTCGTGATGTTGGCGGCGACGTTGTTGATCGCGGGGGCGGTGGCATCTTCGACGATGCCGAGAACATTGGCGATGATCGTGCTCGGTCTGCTTGCCGCAATGGTTGGCAATGATCCCCTCACGGCGACGCCGAGGTTCACATTCGGCTCGCTGCACCTGGCTGACGGGCTCAGCTTCACAGCACTTGCCATAGGATTATTCGGCATTTCCGAAACGCTCATTTCGCTCAAGGACAGAGAGAGCGAGGCGCCGAAAGCGCCGAAGCTGAGTGAGTT
>CANJPN010000496.1 GCA_947475855.1 Bradyrhizobiaceae bacterium | reverse complement strand
GTCGGCACCGGCCTGAACGCTGCCAACGGCATCGTTTCGACGCTGGCTTCGAACGACGTGCTGAACTCGATCGGTGAAACCGCGATCCAGCGCAGCGCCAGCACTCAGGCTTGGGGTCTGGGCGTTTCGCAGAACATCGACGCTGCTGCGATGACGCTCTATGCGGGCTTCCACAACGTATCGACCGAGTTGACGCTCGGCTCGGCCACGGCAACGACGATCCGCAAGGCGAACCCGATCGACGACATGCAGATCTTCTACACCGGCGCCACGATCAAGTTCTGATCTGGGCGGGAATGAGGGAGGACCGCTTTCGGGCGGTCCTCTTTCGCCGCGTTAACGGTGTGTTGCGTGTGGTGTAGTGGTTCAGGCACACTCGTTTGACGACTAATTCGAGCAGCGCGGGTACTACTTGTGTAGTCAGGCTTTGTTCGTATGTTGCAGCGCAAGTGTATGTGACCTTCCTTTGCGGGCTGGCAGGGTCGATAGAATGCGACGGATTTGGATTTACGCCATTGGATTGAGCGTCGCTGCCATCAGCAGCGCCTCGATGGCGTTCGAGGAACAGAAAATGCGTCCGGCTCAGCCGGCGGCTGCGGGTTCGTCTGCGACGTCCGGTGATACCGGCGTTCAGCTCAGCGATCCGGGCGTTGCCGTGCCGCGTTTGGATAGTGGCACCAAGATTCGCGTGCCCGGTCTTGGGGTTATCGGCGAAATTCCGAAGATGGATTTCGGGTTGGAGCTGCTGTACGGCGCTTCTCAGCCCAAGGCGTCGGATCTCGACCGGAACGAGGGTAACGGCGTTATGGGCCGGGTGACGGTGCCGCTCAAGCCTGCCCGCTGAACGGCGTTGTTTTTGGTGCGCCCCGCAGCCCGCTGTGGGGCGTTGTTGCATTGCATGACTGGCGTAGCGCTGGATCAACCCAGAAGGCCGGGGATCCGCTGCCGCAAGAGGCCGCCTAACGCTGTCAGGGGGTTTCCGCTCGCTGGTCTGACTGCGGTGAGGGTTGCCTCAATTTTCGCGGTGCTGGCTTCGCTCAAGGCAATCTGCAGACACCAGCTCGAGTTCTCCAACCATCGCCGGTAGCCGCTTTCGTCCTCGGTATAGGTGCAGGTGGCGGGTGCGAGTGCGAGTGTTGGTTTGCGCGACCATACGCACTCCGAGATCATCGAACTGGAATCGGCGGTGCACAATACCGCGTCGCATCGTGCGAGGAGGGGCGCCAACGTGCCGGGTCCGGCGGTTCTCACATCCAGGAATTGACCGATCGGTGAACCCGGCTGCTTGGCTTCATTGGCCAATTCGTCGCTGATTTCATCCGGTGTCCGTCTCGAGTTTGCGACCAGCCAATGCGGTCCGGCTCCTGTCTTGGGCTGGCGTAGCATGTTCACCAGGTGATCCCAATCGGACCGGCTGAACCGGATACCACCTGCGTTTCCACCTATGAGAAGGCCGAACGTCCGTTTCCCCGCTTGGCTCGGTATTGGCGGGGGCGGCGCGGTGTCGGGATCGAACCGCGAGGGCTTGAGTGCGAGGGCGTGGCGCGGCTTGTCTGCGTTGCGTTGATAGGAGGTAAGCACGAGCGAGAAATCGTAGGGGTCGAAAAAGCGCAGCGACCCGTAGAAGATGTTCGGGATACCACGCGCGCGGGCGAGCCATATGCTTGCCGCCAGCGTCTCCGCTCCTGCTGAAACGATTACATCGCATGGTGGAACGGCGGACTCTTCGGCGCCATAGACGTGTTGAAGCATGGCGCGAGCGGGCAACTTGGCTCTGGTCGCAGCCGCAAGAACGCCGCCGGCCCAGCGCCCCCGCCGAACTTCATAGCTTTCGGTCGCAGCGGGTCTCAGCTTTTCGATGGCCGCGGCAATGCCTTCGGAGAGGTTGAAATGCCCCGGACGCCCGTCTGACATGATGATGATGCGTAGCGGCGGCATTGGGCTCGGCGTGCTGATGTGCGATATGAGACGCAGATGTCGGTCGGGTGGCCAGACCATATCCGCGGTCCCCGAGAACTGTCCATGCAGCACGCTGTTTCGAGTGACGCTATCGGCTTAAGATGCAGTCTAGCGGGTGTATGGATTGGACAGTCCTCGGCATAGCCCAATGCGAGGCAAGGGAAAACGAAATGCGCACGGCAATCGCGACGGTTTGCCTTTCAGGGGACCTCACAGAAAAGCTGGAGGCCGCCGCAGCGGCTGGGTTCAAGAGCGTCGAAATATTCGAGAATGATCTGCTCACCTTCAACGGCAGCAATGAAGAAATTCGCAGGCGCATGTCGGATCTCGGGCTGCAGCCGATCGCTTTTCAGCCGTTTCGCGATTTCGAGGGCTGGGACGAGGTTCGGCGTGGCCGCGCGCTCGCCCGCGCCGAGCGCAAGTTCGACACGATGTCCGAACTGGGCTGCGACTTGCTGATGGTCTGTTCCAACGTCTCGGCGGAAGCGCACGGTGGCCTCGATCGCGCTGCCGACGACTTCCGCCGGCTTGGTGATCTCGCCCGAGCGCGTGGAATGCGCGTGGCGTTCGAGGCTCTGGCGTGGGGCCGTCATGTCAACGACTACCGCGATGCCTGGGAGGTCGTCCGCCGCGCCGATCACCCCAACGTCGGTGTGGTGCTCGACAGCTTCCACATCTGCGCCAAGCGCACGGATCTTCGACCGATCCGATCCATTCCGGGCGACCGGATCTTCCTCGTCCAGATCGCCGACGCCCCCCTCCTCGATATGGACGTGATGCAGTGGAGCCGGCATTTCCGCTGCTTTCCCGGACAAGGCGATTTACCCATCGACGACTTCATGAATGCGCTTGCGGCGACCGGCTATGCAGGTCCGCTCTCGCTGGAAATCTTCAATGACCAGTTCCGTGCAGGGTCGGCTCGTTCGGTCGCGATCGATGGCAGGCGCTCACTGATCTACATGCTCGATCGCATGGCACCGGCTAGCGAAGGACAGCCCGCGCCGGCGATCTCACCCATGCCGCCGCGGTCGAACTGCCGCGGCGTCGAGTTCATCGAGTTCGCAGTAGACGAGAAGGGTTCGGCGAGCCTCAGCCGCCTATTCAAGGGCATGGGATTCACGTGCTCGGGCCGCCACGTCTCGAAGGATGTCACGCGGTGGAGCCAGGGCGACATCAATCTCGTCATCAACACCGAAAAGGACGGCTTCGCGCACGCTTACCAGATCACGCACGGCGCGAGCGTCTGCGCGATCGGACTGCACGTCGAGGATGCGGCCTCCACGATGGATCGGGCCGAACTGCTGCTGGACCGGCCTTTCCGCCAGCCGGTGGGGCCCGGCGAACTCGAGATTCCAGCGGTGCGAGGGCTGGGTGGAAGCCTGCTTTATTTCACCGATAGGTCGAGCGAGCTTGCTCGTGTCTGGGACGTCGAATTCCGGCCGACCGGTGAGACGGTGTCGCCCGCGGGACTAACGACCGTCGACCACATTTCTCAATCGATGCAATACGAAGAAATGCTGTCGTGGCTCCTGTTCTACGGCTCGCTGCTCGACGTCGAGAAGACGAAGGAGACCGATATTGCCGATCCCGGCGGGCTCGTGAGAAGTCAGGTCATCCAGACTCGCGATGGCACGCTCCGCATCGTGCTCAACGGCTCGCAGAGCCTGCGTACGCAATCCGCGCGCTTCCTGTCGGAGTTCTTCGGCTCGGGCGTACAGCATGTCGCGTTCGGGACCGATGATCTCATGGCAACTGTCGCGCGGCTCGAAGCCAATGGCGTTGCGATGCTGCCGATTTCAGAGAATTATTACGACGACCTGGAAGGCCGGGTCGATCTGCCGTCGGCTGTTCTGGAGGATCTGCGCCGCCACAACGTGCTCTACGACAAGGATGAGCACGGCGAGTATCTCCAGGCCTACACTCAGAGCTTCGACAGCATGTTCTTTTTCGAGTTCGTAGAGCGCCGTGGCTACAAGGGCTTTGGCGCAGTGAACGCGCCGATCCGGCTGGCAGCCCAGTCGCGGCTTGCCCGTCATCCCGCAGTTCCCAAGCGCTGATGCTGCAACTCAGCGGCGGCTTCAGAACGAGCACCCGCGCGGTTGTCTCATTCCGGTCCTGGGAGTTGCGATCGGTCAACGCAGATTCGTCCGGGAAATCATCACTTAAGTCTTCTCATACATTAGGAACGTAGCGTCGACGGGATCGGCCGGGCTGTTCGCCTGGGGCCTGACTTACAGTGCGAAACGAGCCCTCTAAATGTCGAACCAACTTGCTCCCTCGGCGGAACATGCGGCCAATGTCGTGGTGTTACCGATCAAACCGCGGGGACTCGAGCAAGAACCAACAGACCAGCGCGCTGCCGCTGGTATTTGCAAGGGTGAAGGTGGGATCAATTCGGGTCACGCCGTTCGCTATTGCGTCAGCGTTCCCTTCTTCCGGCGACGTTTCTACCTTGCCCTGCTGATCGGTTCAGAGAAGCGGAGTAGCGAGCGGATCGCCGTGGAGGCCAACGATAAGCCATGGTGGCACACGACCTTCAGCATCTCGGCCCTCGTCATGTTCGCGTCCACACTTTTGATGTCGACGCTGGCGACCGCCTACCTATTGAAATCCATGCTCGGCATCGACCTGATGGAGAGCAACTTCTTCATGCACGCTTGGTTCTTCAACTAGAGCAAGCAGTATCCGATCATACGCGATCGCCCCGGGGCGATCGAATGATCGGATGAAACTGCACTGATCTGAAGAATCTAGAGCATCTTTATCCGACCAGCGAATCGCGGAAGTGATTCCGTCTGGTCGGATGATGCTCTAGGCACGGGCAGAACCGTCGGGCTAGTCACGGTGCTGCAAGGAACCCGTTCAGCACCGTCATGAATCGCTCGAGTTGGTCGTGATGCACCCAGTGCCCGGCGCCTTCAAACGCTTCGACGCGGATATCGCGGAAAAATGCGGCGCGGCCATCCTTGACCGGGTCGGTGTGCCAGCTCTCCGTTCCCCAGCAGAAG
>CANJPN010000495.1 GCA_947475855.1 Bradyrhizobiaceae bacterium | reverse complement strand
GGTTCGGAGCTTTCGCGCGGCGGCATGAAAACGAAGGTCGAGGCGGGGCGGATAGCGCTCGCGGCCGGCGCGCACATGGTGATCGCGTCGGGCAAGGTATTGCGCCCGCTGGCGCAGCTCGAGGAAGGCGCGCCGTGCACGTGGTTCATCGCGCAATCCGATCCGGTGTCCGCGCGCAAACGGTGGATATCCGGGCAGCTCGAGCCAAAGGGCGCGGTGTGGGTGGATGCCGGCGCGGAGAAGGCGTTGAGGCAGGGCAAGAGTTTGCTGCCGGCGGGCGTGACGCGTGTCGACGGGCAGTTCGATCGCGGCGACGTGGTGGTTATCCGTTCAGCCGAGGGGCGCGAGATGGGGCGGGGACTGATCGCCTACGAGGCGGCGGATGCCGTGCGCATCATCGGCAAGCGTTCGTCGGAGATTGCGGAAATCCTCGGCGTCGAGGGCCGCAGCGCGCTGATCCATCGCGACGACATGGCGCTGAGCCGGGGGTAAGGCGTCCGAACTCAATGGTGGCGTGGATGGCCCGCCTTCGCGGGCCATGACGGACTGTGGGATCAGGCACCGTCACCGAACACGGAAGATCTCATCGAAGATGCGGCGGTTGCGGCGGTCTTCCTCGGTCGAGGGGGTGACCGTCACGATCTTCTGCCGGTCAAGGCGGGTGAAGAGGTCCGGGGGAATCGGCGTGACGTCGCGGCGGACGGGAGCGCGGCCCCATCGGGTCGTGCGGGTCTGGCCGTCCTGGCTCATCAGGAAGCTCGTTGCGTAGAGAGCTGTCTTGGGGTGGGGCGCGCGAACGGAAATGCCGAGCTGCTCGAAGAACTGCACAACGGGATCGACGAACCAGAAGTCGGTTGGGGCCCCGGTTTCCTTCACGTTGGTCGTCAGGGAGACGTAGTTGTTCAGAGCGACCATGTATTCACCCGCTGCAAGCTGGCGGGCGAGATTCAAGTGGCCTTCGGTGAGCACGGGTTTCAGTGCTGCGCGGATCTCGGACAGGAGCTTGCGGCCTTGGGCTTCGCCAAGGTGAAGCAGCATGCCCATGAGCCATTGGGAGTCTGTGGTGTCGATGGCGGTGCGGCCGCTCCATTGTGGGCGGTCGAGGAAATCCTCGTAGCGCTTGGTCAGTTCTTGCGGCTTCACCGATTTGGTGTTGTAGGCGGGTGAATTGTACGTCGCGTGGATGCCGTACCAACGGCCGGCGGGATCTTTCGCGGATGCAGGAAATGCGGCGGCTTCCTTCGGTTCGAACGGGGAGAGGGTGTCCGGCGGCAATCGACCGGTGCCGGTAGACAGCATGATGTCCCAGGAGCGCTGCTGGGCGCGATGCTCGATCATGACGCGCGAAATCAGGCTGGTGTCGGATCCGCGGACGTACTGGACTTTGATCCCCGTGGTCTCTTCGAAATACTTCCAGACAGGCAAGGCTTCCTGCTCGTTGATCGAGGAGTAGACGACGAGGGTGTTACCTTCGGCTTTTGCCGCAGCTTCGGCGGCAGGATCACGCCACGAGGCTGGCTGTTGGGCGTCGGCGGCGTGACGCCAAGGGATCAGCGCTGCGGCGGCAGTGCCGCCCAACAGGAGGTCGCGCCGTGAATGCGTCATCTGCCGTTTCCCCCAGTATTTCTCCTTTTGCAGGAACTTGAGGCTTGATCGGGGGCAGGTCAACCTCGGCATTATGGCCGTGTGCGTCACTTCGTGTTGCAGGTTGAGCTCACGCTAACTAGCATGCGCAAAACTCATCCGCTGGGGGGACCCATGCTTTCCATAGAGGACAACGAGCGGCTCACCCGCGTCGGGCCTGGAACACCGATGGGCGACCTGTTCCGGCGCTACTGGCAGCCGGTTGCGCTGAGCGAAACCGTGTCGAAGCCCGATGGTCCTCCGATCCGCGTGCGGATGCTCGGGGAGGATCTCGTGTTGTTTCGCGCAACGGACGGGCGCTTTGGGCTCGTCGCTGAGCGCTGTCCGCATCGAACTGCCTCGATGTACTGGGCGCGCAACGAAGAGAACGGTTTGCGTTGCGTCTATCACGGTCTCAAGTTCGACGTTGATGGGAACTGTGTCGATGCGCCGTGCGTGACGAAGACGAGCGAGGCGCAACTCGAAAGTCTGCAGCGGCAGCTCAAGATCAAGGCGTATCCCTGCATCGAGCGCGCGGAGCTGGTGTGGGCGTACATGGGGCCGCCGGAGTTCAAGCCGGCGTTTCCGGAATTGGATTGGACGCTGGTGCCGACCTCGCATCGGCTATCGACGCGGCACATCCAGGAGTGCAACTGGCTGCAGGCGCTGGAGGGCGGTTTCGATGCGGCGCACCTGACGTTTCTGCACAAGGGCGAGACATCGCACGTGAGCCGGACCATCGTGCCTACACTCTACGAGGTGCAGCAGAACGACGCGGGATTCTATACGGCGACCGGTCGAGACATGGGGGACGGCCAGATCTACTGGAACACCAACGCGCTGTTGATGCCGGCACACAAGATCATCTCGGCGGTCGCGCCCGCGGCGCACATGTGGATGCCGATCGATGACGAGAACACGATGCTGTACAGCACGGAGTTCCGCTTCGACGGGCCGCTGACGGAGAAGGATCTCGAGCGCGTACGCGGCGGAAAGTGGATCCACACTGTTAATCTGCCGGGCACGGACATCTCGATCCGCAACAAGTCGAACGACTATCTCGTGGATCGCGGCGCGCAGGCGACGGGCCAATCGTACACGGGGATGCAAGGGCTTGGCATCCAGGATTGCGCGGTGCAGGAGTCGATGGGGCCGATCGCCGACAGAACGCAGGAGTTCTTGTTGCCGTGCGACATCGAGATCGTGAAGATCCGGCGCCTCTATTTGCAAGCGCTTGACGATATGGCCAGCGGGAAGCCTCTGATGGGCATGACGGCGGCTGACTATCGTATGCGGATGGAGCGATGGTTCGCGCCGAAGGGCGACGACATCGCTGTCATGATGGCGGAACGGAAATACGGGAAAATGGTGAAGGCCGGCGAGTGAGCGTGGGCCTTTGATATCGAATGCACTGCAATAAGATCGTCGTCATGGCCCGGTTCAGCCGGGCCATCCACGCCTCTTCGATTGTCTTGATTTCCGCGTGTCGTGGATGGCCCGACCAAGTCGGGCCAAGACGCGTTCGCTATTTTTAACGTGCTACTTCTTCGCCCATAGTTCCTTGGAAGCGAGGCGGGCGCCTTCAGTGAGGGCTTCGAGCTTCGCCCATACGATCGAGGGGTGGATCTCATCAGAGCCAGCGAAGGTCGCAAAGCCGCAGTCGGTTGCGGCTATGACGTTCTCGCGGCCGACGACGCCCGCGAAACGCACGATGCGTTCGGCGACGAGTTCGGGATGCTCGACGAGCACGGAAGCGTGGGTTACGACGCCCGGCATCAGCATCGCGCCATCGGGCAGCTTGGTCGTCTTCCAGACCTTCCATTCGTGCTCGTGGCGCGGGTTTGCCGCTTCGAACGAGAACACGCCGGCGTTGATCTTCATGACGATGTCGACGATGTCCTTCAGCTCCATGTCGTAGAGCCGCGGGCCCATGTTGATGCCATAGCAGGTGTGGTAGCGGATCTTGTCGCGCGGCAGCCCGCGCAGCGTGTGATTGAGCAGCTCGACACGGCGTTCAGCCCACTTGCGGCACTCTTTGATCGAGAGTTTCGGGTTGACCATGTAGTAGGAAACGAGGCGCGGATCGTCGATCTGGACCATGAAGCCGGCGTCGATGATCGCCTTATATTCCTTGCGCATCGCCTCGCCGATGGCTTCGACGTACTCGTCGTCGGTCTTGTAGTGCTCGTTGGCGTTCCAGTCCTCGATGTTCGAGGGGGAGATGCACGGGATAAAGGCGCCGGCGACTTTCTTGCCGCGCAGCGCCGACTTCAGATTATCCAAGTCGGCTTCGAGTTGGGCCTTGCCTTTGTACGTGATCGGGCTGGTGCAGACCATCTGCATCTGGCGCTGGTTCACGTTGCCGAGAGTGGTCGCATAGAACTCTGGAAACGCGCGGACCTCACGGCTGTTCTGCCAGGCGCGGCGGATTCCTTCGCGCGGCGTGAGACCGCCGAGCCGTTCACGGGCGTAGGTGACGAAGCTCGCCTTGGAGAACTCACCATCGTTGACGACATCGATACCGATGGAGGCCTGCTTGTCGACGATCTCGGCGACGCCTGACCGGATTTTCTTGGCGAGAGCCGCCTCGTCCACGGGAACGCCAGAGGCCTTTGCGCGGATCATCTGGAGGAGGTCGATCGGGCGCGGCAAGCTGCCGGTATGGGTGGTGAGGATGCGGTCCGTCGAGCGCTGCATGTTTGGCGTTTCTCCAGGGTTCGATGTGGCGGCATTTGAGGGCATTGCGGTGGGAATGTCACGCGCACGTTGGTCCACGCACGTCTGCAAAAGGACCGACGGGTAAGGCGGTGCGGCCGTGCGCCAGCCGCTACTGCGGTTTGATGCCTGCTTCGCGGATGATAGTGGTCCAACGCGCGACTTCCAGTTTGATGAAGGCGCTAGCGTCGACCGGCGTACCGCCTACCGGTTCGAGACCCTGCTTTTCGAGCTGTTCGACGAACTCGGGGGCGGTCAGTGCCCGACGTGTCGCTTCGTTGAGCTTTGCCAGGACTTCCTTTGGCGTTCCTGCTGGAGCCGCCAGCCCGTACCAGCCGAGGACTTCGAAACCAGGAACGCCGGACTCGGCCACCGTCGGCAGATCCGGGGCGAGGGTGGAGCGCTTGGTCGAGGTGACGGCGAGGGCTCGCAGTTGCCCATTTTGATGCAGGGGGAGGATGGCGATGACGGGGCCGAACAGCATATTGATATGCCCGCCGACGAGATCGTTCAGAGCTGGCCCGGTTCCCTTATAAGGGACGTGCAGGATGTCTGTACCTGTGATGCTTTTGAAGAACTCGCCGGCAAGGTGAACTGTCGAGCCTATGCCGGCAGAGCCGTAATTGAGTTTGCCGGGGTTG
>CANJPN010000494.1 GCA_947475855.1 Bradyrhizobiaceae bacterium | reverse complement strand
TGCCGCGCGCAGAAACCTGTTTGTCATGGGGAACGTCAGCCGCGAACTTCGCCGCGTCGTGCATCTCCTCGGTCGCCGCATAGAGCGACGTCCACTTCTTGAAGATCGGCATCAGATCGCCGTCGAAATCCGTGTCCGCGGCGGGAATGGCGCCTTCGATCAGGTCCTTGTGGCAGAACACCTGGCTCTCGCCGGTCTCCGCCAGGATGATGAACTCGTGGCTGAGATCGCCGCCGATCGGCCCCGTGTCGGCCTTCATCGGGATCGACTTCAGCCCAAGCCGCGCGAACGTGCGCAAATACGCGACGAACATCCGGTTGTAGGCGGCACGCGCGCCATCCGCCGTCAGGTCGAACGAATAGGCGTCCTTCATCAGGAACTCGCGCCCGCGCATCACCCCGAACCGCGGCCGGATCTCGTCGCGGAACTTCCACTGGATGTTGTAGAGATTGCGCGGCAAGTCCTTGTAGCTCTTCACGAAGTCCCGGAAGATTGAGGTGATCACTTCCTCCGCCGTCGGCCCGAACAGCATCTCACGCTCGTGCCGGTCCGTGATCCGCAGCATCTCCTTGCCGTAGGCCTCGTAGCGCCGCGACTGGCGCCACAGGTCGGCCGACTGGATCGTCGGCATCAGAAGCTCGACCGCGCCGGCGCGATTCTGCTCCTCGCGCACGATATTTTCGATCTTTCTCAGAACCTTGAGCCCGAGCGGCAGCCACGAGTAGATGCCTGCGGACGATTGCTTCACGAGGCCCGCCCGCAACATCAGTTGGTGCGAGATGATCTCGGCTTCTTTCGGCGTCTCACGGAGCACGGGCAGGAAATAGCGGGAAAGACGCATGGCGAGTGTCCGGACGGTTGAGCGCGGCAGCACCACCGCCGCCGACCTGCGATTGGAGCTGCTGGACCCGAATGAATCCAGAAGCTGCGGTAACTTGAGCGCTCATATCCCGTTCGCCACCCACTGACAACGTAGCCAGGGGCAAGAACAGCGCGAACTCCGGCACACGCATGAGCCTTCCCCATCCCGCCAAGTGCAGACGTCGCAGGTCGGATCAGACCAGCCAGCAGCGTCATCGCTTCGACCCGACGTGATCGAGACTCTGGATCAAACGCTTTGTCAGCTTGACGAAAAGAACCCAAATCCATCGCGAGCCGCATTCGTCGGATCCTGGCGCGACCCAAAAGTACGTAGCGACAACGACATTTTCGGCAGTGCGGCAGAAATCAGTTGGCTTGGCGGAAGTTCCAGAAAGGCTCGGCGACCGGCTAGTCCGGACGTATCGATGGCAAGACGCCTGCGTTTGGTTGCGGCGCCCCATCACCACCCCAACCACGGTCGGAACATCGATACGCTAGCTCCGATCGCGCAATGTCATGTCGTTGCTGGTCTGAACGAACGCCCGACCGCCGCTTCAGGATGGATCGTCAAAGCGGATGGGCCGCCGGAGAGCCGCTCAAATTCACTGAGACTACGGTACTCCACTTCCCGTCCCCAAATCTTACCCTTGCCTCAGCGCAAGCTCTGCCTTGCCCGGGCGGGACAACCCCATAGCGCGATCGACATCGCGACGTGGCAGGCACCATTCCAGCCCACACTCAATTCCCGCCTCGCGCTTGGCTGGAACAACGGCATGGACGCGGCGCAAAAACATCCTATCCTACCGGACAATTGCGCGCGGCAGCCAAGCTGTGCCTATTCGCATCATCAAACAGAACGACCAAACCACCACGAAATCAAAGGAGCGAAACGATGACGAAGCGAGTGGCACTGATCACGGGCGGCATGGGCGGCCTCGGCGAGACGATTTCGCTCAAGATGGCGGACGCCGGTTATCGCGTCGCCGTCACCTACTCGCCGTCGAATAAGACCGCCGACAAATGGCGCGCCGACATGAAGGCGAAGGGCTACGAGTTCGAAGCCGTACCGTGCGACGTTGCCGACTACGACAGCGCCAAGACCTGCGTCGAAACCGTCACCAAGGACATCGGCAACGTCGACATCCTCGTCAACAACGCCGGCATCACCAAGGACACGACCTTCCGCAAGATGGACAAGGCCGCCTGGGACGCCGTCATCCGCACGAACCTCGACAGCGTCTTCAACATGACGAAGCACGTCTACGACGGCATGATGGATCGCGGGTGGGGCCGCATCATCAACGTTTCCTCGGTGAACGGATCGAAGGGCGCGTTCGGCCAGACGAATTATGCCGCAGCCAAAGCCGGCATGCACGGCTTCACCAAATCGCTGTCGCTCGAAAGCGCGCGGAAGGGCGTTACGGTCAATACGATTTCGCCCGGCTACATCGGCACCAAGATGGTGACGGCGATTCCCAAGGAGATCCTCGACTCCAAGATCCTCCCGCAGATTCCCGTTGGTCGTCTCGGCAAGCCCGAAGAGATCGCCGGCCTGATCATCTATCTGTGCTCGGAAGAGGCAGCGTTCGTCACCGGCGCCAACATCGCCATCAACGGCGGCCAGCACATGGCATGATGTATCGGTCCTGTGGAACAGGTCCGATTGGCAAGGATTGCAGCTTCCGGACCAGCCATCGCATGGTGGCTGGAGCCGGGTACGATTATCTGGGATCGCCTGGCCACACGAGCTTACCACCCGCCGATGTAGCCGACGCCACGCGCGTCGGTTTGATCCGCGCGGCAGCTGCCACGACCGGCTGTTTAGGAGCGGAAGCCACCGCGGTAGACTGCCGTCGTGGCTGTTTCTGCTTCACTGCAAGCGACAGGCCCCCAACGGCCGCAGCCGGCTTCTGCGGCTCGGTTTGTAGAACCGTCTGCGCCGGCATTTCGTTCGAATGTGCGGCAGCCGTTTGAGAGACCGGGTTGTTTTCGATCTGGGCGGCATCGTTTGATGCTTCATCGGCATCAGCAGCTTCACCGGCCCCGAGCTTGGGAGCCGCCGCTTGCGAATAATTCCCGGCAACGACGGTGAGCGTCCCCTGGCCGCGCGATGATCCGCCGGCGACGACCACGCCTCTTACGATAACACCTTCCGCGATCGCATAGCCCTCGTGCCTGACTTGCGCTTCGGTGGACCAGGGCTCGGGCCTGCAACCGCACCCCGCAACTCGCGTCTTGCGATGCATGAAGGCGACTGGCAGGCGAGCGTAGGCACGACCGGTAAGGTCCACCGCTGACTTCATGTCCTCGCCGGAACTGGAATGATAGAAAAGGCGCGCGTCCCCCATGTCGCAGCGCGAACGGCAAACGTCGGCGTCGCGATAGAACCGCCCGCGTGGCACACGATGGCTGATCGGAAAGTAATACCCGTCGCACATCCGCACACACATCGTCGTGTAGCTACCGGTGCCTTCCTTCCCCCCAGTGTATGAGCTGGACGCATCCCGGTACGAACGCGAAGCACCAGCCGTCTCTGCGGGAATCTGAATGCGCAAGGGCGCACCGCCGATCGGCTGCCGCGGCGCGGTTGCACGCGGGGCGGAATGAACCTGCGGCGAGGTTGAGGAACCAAAGAGCTGCTGGAAAAAACCTTGCGCTTCGGCTGGCGACGCCCACCACAGCATCTGTGACATGAGCGAAAAAAGGAAGCTTGTAGCAATCGGCAGCCCAGCAGGGCTGTGAAGACGCGATACATACATGTCGGGACCGGGACGCAAACAAAACACCGATGGGCGGAGGTCCGCAGATCGCCGATCGACTTTCAGGCCTCACCTAGTATCAATAGGTTGTAGCCACTCGATCAGAGATGAATTGAACCACCGATGCCTTTATCCGGCATGATGGCAAACAACTCCTGAACGAGATCGATCGAATTGCAAAGATTGGCGCCAAGCCACCGGAATAGCTCCATGGAGCCGCAAGTCGCATGGAACATGGCGCAGCGTAACGGCTTGGCACGCAACCACACGCTAAGGATTGAAGACCTGCCGCGCCCAATCTGACGAACGCCCTCTAGCTGGCGTATCGTTCCGGCGCGAATCCCCCTGGCCGCCACCAGACCGCGTCGCGCTTTGCCGGCTGCCCCGACTGGACCGCGACGACTTCGAGACCGGAGGCAAAGGCTCCGCTTCAACCGGCTCCGGAGCAGCCATCGGCTCTTCTCCAGGTTGCGGATAGGACGCTTCGATGGCTGGAACCAAAGGCATCGCCTCGATCGCAGCAGGATGCAGCGCATCCCGATTGGAACCCACATCGACTGGCGCCGTTGCCGTCGCTCTCGACGTGACGGTCTGCACGGTCGCGGCGGAAGCCGCCGCGGCAACAGCCCCTGTCACGACGCTAGGAGACGTCTGCCGACCGGCGGACTGAGCGTCCGCGACAGCCAGCCGATCACCGCTTTGCCCGCGGGAGACGTCGGATCGCGGCGATGTCGTCTGAACCGCAACCACTTGCCGCACAGATCGCTCAACCGACGCTTCTTCTTTGGAATTCGGCCGACGATCGGTCGGGCGGCGGCGACTATTGGAGCGGTTGTCGAGCCGGTTCTTCGACTTCAGGCTATCGAGCTCGGCAACCACGGCGCGATTGCCCTTGCGGCGCTGATCCTCGAGCGCATAGATCCTATGCCGATCGGTCGCTTCTTGCTCCCAAGGATGCGGCTTGCACTTGCAATTCTCGACGTATTGAGTGCGGAACAGATCGGCGTTCTTGGACTTCGAGTACTTCTGCCCCGATAGGTCGACCATATCCTCGGGTTCTTGACTCCCGACCTTGTAGTAGAACAGCTTGGCACCCGAGCAACTGTTGGTGCAGGCCGTCTGATCACGGCTGAAATTGCTCTCCGACGTCCCGTAACTGATCGGGAAAAAGTAGCCGTCGCAACTGCGAACGCAAACGGTCCGGTAGCCGCCGACACCCCGCAGCAGTTTGTTCTGCCCGGAAGGACCGATCGAATCGCGGTCGTTGTACCTTTGCGAGTCCAACCACGGATTGGATGGCGCCGGGGTGATGAACCAGCTCGGCTCCGGTGGCGGCCCTTGCAATTGGTTGGGCTTGTTTCGTCCG
>CANJPN010000493.1 GCA_947475855.1 Bradyrhizobiaceae bacterium | reverse complement strand
AGTACGACAGCGTCACCCATACGCGGAAGGCCGCCAACGGCATCGTCGACAGTCAGACCGACACGCCGGCTCGGATCGAGCAGAAGCTCGAGTATGGCCGCTATCGCCTGGAAGTCTCGAGCACCGAACCCGGCGGCCCGCTGTCGAGTCTCGTGTTCGCTGCCGGATGGTATGGCGGCGAAGCAGCCGAAACGCCTGAAATGCTCGACGTCGCACTCGACAAACCTGCCTACAAAGCCGGCGAAACGGCGAAGCTCAAGGTCGCGAGCCGGCAGGGCGGCAAGCTCCTCGTCACTGTTCTGGGCAGCGGCCTCATCGCACATCGCACGCTCGATCTGCCGAACGGCGGCGGAGAAGTCTCGCTGGATGTCGGCCGTGATTGGGGGGCTGGCGCGTATGTCTCCGCATCGTTGTACCGCCCGCTCGACGAAAAAGCGCGACGGATGCCGTCACGCGCGATCGGCCTCAAGTGGCTGCAGGTCGATCAATCCGAGCGGACGCTCAATGTGCAGCTCTCGCCGCCGGAAAAGGTCGGCTCTGGCAGCCGGCTATCCGTACCGCTCAAAATCGACGGCTTGGCGCGCGGCGAAGATGCGCGCGTGACGGTGGCGGCGGTCGACGTCGGCATCCTGAACCTGACCCGCTTCGAAACACCGAAGCCGGAAGCCTGGCTCTACGCTCAGACAAAGCTCGGGACTGAA
The DNA here is from genome assembly GCA_947475855.1 of Bradyrhizobiaceae bacterium. Lineage (GTDB taxonomy): Bacteria > Pseudomonadota > Alphaproteobacteria > Rhizobiales > Hyphomicrobiaceae > CAMDPA01. The sequence continues at coordinate 4,287 of CANJPN010000493.1, read as the reverse complement.
ATCCGCGATCTATACGGGCGCTTGATCGACGGCATGCGCGCTGAACGCGGCAAGCTGCGCTCGGGCGGTGACGACAGCGCCGGCGGCGGCATGTCGATGTCGGGCACGCCTCCGGTAGAGACATTGCTGGCACTACATTCAGGCATCGTTCGTATCGGCGCTGACGGCACCGCGCGCGTCGAGTTCGACTTGCCTGAATTCAACGGGCAGGTTCGCCTGATGGCGATTGCCTGGAGCGGCACGAAGGTCGGTCACGGTGTCAAGGACGTGATCGTGCGCGATCCGATCGCGCTCACCGCGAGTACGCCACGCTTCCTGACGCTCGGCGACGAGGCGCGGTTCGACCTGTCACTGCACAACGTCGAAGGTGCGGCGGGTGGCTACACCCTCGCTATCAACGCACAGCGCGCTCCGGGCGAGAAGGGCGAGGCGGTCAGTCTCGTCAATCGCAGCGTCGCGTTGAAAGCCGGCGAGCGCCGCTCCGAGAGGCTGACGGTCAAGCCGACGTCGACGGGCCTGCAGAACTACGACGTGCGCGTCACGGGTCCGGGCGGCATCGACGTCAAGCGGCGGCTGACGCTCGACGTAAAGGTTCCCGGTGGCGACATAAAGCGCGTCACCGTGGCGAAGCTCGCGCCGCGCACGGGCAGCATCACTCTGTCCAAGGACATGCTGGCGGATCTGATCCCAGGCCGCACATCGATCAACGTCAACGTCGGGCCGGTCGCCGGATTCGACGTTCCAGGACTTCTGACGCAGCTCGACCGCTATCCCTACGGATGCGCGGAGCAGACGACGTCGCGCGCGCTGCCGCTGCTTTACGCCAACGAGATGGCGTCGAAGCTCGGATTGCGTGCGGACGCCAACCTGAAGGAGCGCGTGCAAGGCGCCATCGACCGCGTGCTCGAGATGCAGACCTCGTCCGGCGCTTTCGGTATCTGGGGGCCGCGCAATCCGGATATGTGGCTGACGGCCTACATCACGGACTTCCTGACGCGGGCGAAAGAAGCGGGCTACGAGGTGAAGCCGATCGCTTTTACCTCGGCGCTGGACCGGCTGCAGTCGTTCGTATCCTATGCATCCGACTTCGAGAAGGGTGGTGAGGACCGCGCCTACGCGCTCTACGTGTTGACACGCAACGGCCGTGCGCCCGTGGGTGAGTTGCGCTACTATGCCGACACGCGCCTCAGCCGCTTCTCTTCGTCACTGGCGAAGGCCCAACTGGGCGCCTCGCTGTCCATGATCGGCGAGAAGGAGCGGGCGGAGCGGGCGTTCCGGGCCGCACTCGACCTACCTGCCGAAAAGGCGTCGGAATACCGGGCCGATTACGGCAGCCGCGTGCGCGATGGAGCAGCGATGCTGACGCTAGCCTCCGAGACGCGTGTGCTGCCTGGTGAAGTGCCGCAACTCGCCGGCGTCCTGGCCAAGGCATTCTCCGAGAGGACCTACACTTCGACACAGGAACAGGCGTGGATGCTGCTGGCGGCTCGCGCGCTCTCCGAGCAGACGACGACGACGGAACTCAACGTCGGCGGCGTCGCCCACAAGGGGCAGCTCTCTCGTCGCCTCACGGGACCTGAATTGATCGACGGGCAACTCGTGATCACCAACGAAAGCGGTACGGCCGTAGATGCTGTCGTGTCGATCATCGGCGCTGCACTGACGCCCGAACCGGCGGTGGAGAAGGGCTTCAAGATCGAGCGCAGCTACTACACGCTCGACGGCAAGAAGATCGATCTGAAGAGCGCGCATGGCGGTACCGGCACGCTCGCCCAGAACGATCGCCTGATCGTCGTGGTGAAGGTCGACGCGACAGACAAGGGCGGCCGGATCATGCTGGTCGACCGTCTGCCGGCCGGACTCGAGATCGAGAACCCGCGTATCATCGAGAGTGCAGACCTCAAGAACATGGAGTGGCTGAAGACGACGGCGCGGCCCGAGCACACCGAATTCCGGGACGACCGGTTCGTGGCCGCGTTCAACTTCTCCGGCCGCACCTCGCGCAGCGAGGACGACGATGACGACGACGATGCCAAGAAGGGGCCGGTAGCGACCGCTACCGTCGCCTACATGGTGCGGGCCGTCACGCCCGGAAGCTTCGTTCATCCGGCGGCAACCGTGGAAGACATGTACCGGCCGGAGCGCTATGCGCGGTCGGCAGCAGGCCGGCTCACGGTGACAGCGAAAGAGTAAGGCGACGCCGTAGGGCGGGTTAGCGGCACCGCCGCGTAACCCGCCGCTCTGCGGAGCGCCGAGGAAATTTCGGGAAGACGACGTACTTGCGCAGCGCCCGGCGCTGCCAATCAGACCTACGGGCAACAAAGAAATGTGGTGGCGCGGATATCACGGCGAAGAAAGTAAAGCAGGCAAGCTCCGCAAGTTCGCAGGGCTCGCACTGCTGCTCGCTGTGCTGCCAGCCGTTCTATTCGGGATCGGTTCGTACATCATGGGGCCGGCGCCGATCGCGCGCGGCGATCACGTGTCGACGACGGTACTCGATCGAAACGGTCTATTGTTGCGCGCGTTCACGACGCCGGAGGGGCGCTGGCGGCTGCCGGTCGAGGGGCGCGAAGTCGATCAGCGCTACATCGCGATGCTGCTCGCCTTCGAGGACCGGCGCTTCCGGCACCACTTTGGCGCGGACCCGATCGCGTTCGCCCGGGCGACGTGGCAGTTCGTCCGTTATCGCCGACTGGTGTCCGGCGGCTCGACGCTGACGATGCAAGTGGCGCGGCTGCTCGAAGGCGAGCACGAGCGGACCGCGATGGGCAAAGTGCGGCAGACGATTCGCGCGCTACAGCTCGAGACGAGCCTGAGCAAAGACGAGATCCTGCGGCTCTATCTCCGGCTCGCTCCCTTTGGCGGCAACCTCGAGGGGGTTCGCGCCGCGTCGTGGGCATACTTCGGCAAGGAACCGCGCCGGCTATCGATCGGCGAAGCAGCACTGCTGGTCGCGCTGCCACAGTCACCGGGCATGCGCCGGCCGGATCGCTACGCTGACGCTGCCCGCGTTGCGCGAGGCCGCGTTCTGGCGAAAGCCGTCGAGAGCGGCATCATCACAGCGGAAGAGGCCCGGCGGGCGAACGCGGAGATCGTGCCGACGCAGCGTGCGGAGTTTCCCAAACTCGCGGCTCATCTGGCCGAAGCCGAGATTGCGCGACAGCCAAACGCATCGGTCCATCACCTGACGGTTTCGCGCGATGTGCAGGCCAACCTTGAAACGCTGGCGCGCGTTCATGCGCGGTCGCTCGGCGAGAAGCTGTCGGCAGCAATCCTCGTCGTCGATCATCGGACGGGCGAAGTGATCGCGCATGTGGGCTCGTCGGACTATTTCGATGCGTCACGGCTCGGTGGAATCGACATGACCCATGCGGTTCGCTCGCCCGGCTCGACGCTGAAGCCCTTCATCTACGGGCTCGCTTTCGAAAGCGGCATTGCGCATCCGGAAACGCTGATCGAGGACCGGCCGACGCGCTTTGGCAGTTACACGCCGAAGAACTTCGACGAAAATTTCCATGGCACCGTATCGATCCGCGATGCGCTGGCTCAGTCGCTCAACATTCCAGCCGTGAAGGTGCTGAATGCGCTCGGTTCGCCACGGCTGATCGCACGCTTCAAGCGCAACGGCGTTGTGCCCGTGCTGCCGGGAGACGGCGAGCCGACATTGGCGGTCGCGCTCGGCGGCCTCGGGATGAGGCTCGCCGATCTCGCACAGATGTATGCAGCGGTTGCGCGGGGCGGGGAGACGGTCGGGTTGCGGTACAGCGTTGGAACGCGGGTGCCGGGGAACGGCGGGTTACGCGCGAATGCGCTAACCCGCCCTACGGTTCCTCAATTGCTGTCGCCGGTCGCCGCCTGGTACATCACGGACATTCTCAAGGATGCGCCGACGCCACCGAGCACGGTGGGCGGGCGGATCGCCTACAAGACGGGAACGTCATACGGATATCGTGATGCGTGGGCCGTGGGCTATGACGGCCGCCATACGATCGCAGTGTGGGTTGGTCGGCCCGACGGCGCTTCGACCGCCGGCCTGACGGGCCGGGGTGCCGCCGCCCCGTTGCTTTTCGATGCATTCCCGCGCGTGGCGCAATCGCGCGCGCCGCTCGCGGCGGCGCCCCATGGTGTGTTGAAAGCGAGCGGCGGTTCATTGCCGCAACCGCTGAAGCGCTTCGTCGAGGGCGTGGACGAACGCCCTACGGGTGCGTTCCTGGATCCGCCGGTGCAGATTGCATTTCCGCCCGATCGATCCGAAGTGGAAGTCGCGGGCGAGGACATACCTGTCGT
>CANJPN010000492.1 GCA_947475855.1 Bradyrhizobiaceae bacterium | reverse complement strand
GCGTTGCCGGTCGAGCCGATGCCGAGCATGCCATTCGGCACCTCGCTGGGGCCGCTTGCCGGTACTGTTCTGCCGACCGGCGGCGATTTTTCGAGATTCGTGCGCGGCGGGGGAACGGTCTCGCCGTTGCTGCAGCTACGAGCGGCCTGTGGCAGGAGTGCACCGAGCGACGAGCGGGTGCCGCCCGCGGTGGTGCGGCCGTACTTTTGGCGCCAGTCGGCTACCATGGCTTGAGCCTGGGTGCGCGTGCCGGCGGGGGCGCCACAATAGATGTTCTGGTAAATGTCTTCGATCCAGACACGCTCGTTTTCAGGGGCATGCTCGACAGCGACGGTTATCAATGCGAAGGCGCGAGTGGGATCGCGCATCACGTTATAACGGCCGCGCCAGTAGATGTCGGCGAGGAAGGCCTGCGCGCCGGCATGCCCGCGCTGAGTGAGGGCCGACAACCAATGCAGGCCGGCGCGGGTATCCTGGGGAACGCCGTCACCCTGCAGGTAAATGCGGGCGAGGTCGAACTGGGCTTCCTCGTCGTTGAAGAACTGTGCGGCGTGGCGCAGGTATTCGACCGCGCGTGCGGGGTCTGGGCGAACGTCGGCCTGTGGTAAGCCGCGGCGCACGTAGGCTGCCAATGCCGTGAGTGACCGGGCCACGAACACTTTCCGCTTGTCGTCTTCCGGATCGATGTTGGCGTGTTCGAGGGCGAGCTTGCGATAGAGCTGGTAGGCGGCGACGTGGTCGGTGTACGGCGTGCCATTATCAGCGAGGATCCTCGCCAGATAATACTGCGCGAGGAAGACCTCATGGTCGGCGGCGTGGCGGAGCGCTGGAATGGCAAGTTCGACGTAGCCGCTCCGCCATTGGCTCATGCCCTGCTCGTAAGCCGCTTCCGGCGTCTTGAAGACAGGCTTCCTGGACTGTTGCGCGATGGCGGGCACCGCACTGGCGACGAGCAGCGCAACGAGGCTGGCGATGCCGGCCAAAATGTACGACTTAGATATCGGCATGGCAGACGACGTGTGCGGCGCGCGCGAGGGCCCCTCAGTCACGCGGCGGCTTGGTAGCTGGCTCTTATCGGACGTCCTGGGGGCCATAAATCTGGTAGTCCTTTCCCGCTTCCCATAAGCCTGTCGGTATGCCGGCGGTTTTGCACGGCCGGACAGGTTGCGCGCGTGGCGCAGTTCTATTCGAGCATCGACGCGCGTGCACCGCCCGGTGAACGTGTGTTGACACGCTTGAAGACTGGCCGACCTGGAACTGTGATCAACGCGCCCGCATCTCGCGGAGACGCTACGCCCAGAGGGCCAGCGACTCCGTATTCACCGACCATTCATGTGATCCCGGTTTGTGGCTCAAAAGAGGCATGGTGGTCGATCGAAGTGGCGTGCATGCCACAACTACTGAAAAGGTTAATCGGCTTGGCCTGACCCGTCCAACTTGGACCGGTACATCCGAGCTCGATGTCGTCCTCGTGCTTATTCCTCTCGCCCGAGAACGTGTGGTCAGGAGTAACAGTCGATCGCGACCAGAAAGCGGGCGGGGTGGGGAATTAATGGGGCAGGTCGCTGACGGTGGGCGCAAGTCCGCCATAGTTGGAGGGATAGATTCAATCCGTGGCGAAATCAGTTCCGGTGATGGGTGAGTGCTTGCGGGTTGTTCGGTGGGCGTTAGTGACTCACGCGTTATTCTAGTGTTCTTCCTGCCGATATTGGCGGCCTCGAGGTGATCAGATGAGCAACGATGCTGTGCCACTGAACGGAGGCCCCCTTCCCGGAGTAACTGACGGTTCCAACGGCGAGGAGGCCTTGAGCCTATCGTGGTCGCAACCGCCGGGCATGGTGAGCCTCAGCGTGAAGAATTTCCTGTTTCGGATCATCACGCTCGGTATCTACAATTTCTGGGGGAAGACCGAGGTCCGCAGGCGGATCTGGTCGGCGATCCGGATCAACGGCGAGCCGCTGCAATACACCGGCACGGGCAAGGAGTTGTTCCTCGGCTTCCTGCTGGTACTGGCTATTCTATCCGTGCCGACACTGCTGTTGACGATTCTAGCGCTCGCGCAGTTCGGGATGAAGGGCGCGGACTTACTGCAGACTGTCTTCACGATCGTGTTCTTCTATCTGGTCGGCGTCGGCATGCATCGTGCCATCCGCTATCGGATGTCGCGGACGCTGTGGCGCGGCATTCGCGGCGGCCTCGATGGAGATAGCTGGAAATATGGTTGGACCTATTTCTGGACAGGGATCGTGTTGGCGTTGACGCTCGGCTGGGCTGCGCCATGGCGTGCGGTGAAGCTGCAGGGTCTCATCACGAACGGGTTGCGGTTCGGCAACCAGCCGTTCGCTTTCAATGCGAACGCTGGCGCGCTTTACGCGCCGTTTGCGGCGTTGTGGTTCAGCACTGTGGCCATACTTGCGGTGACGGGGATGGTGATCTGGCAGTCGGTCATGGGCCTCTTCATCAATATGCAATCGGGCAAGTCGATGGATCCGGCGCTGGTGTTCAAGATAGCGGCGGTGATCTACGGCGGATTGATCCTGGGCTTCCTGATGTTCGCGGTGGTCAGCGCATGGTACCGTGCGCGGATGATGAACCACTTCGCGGCGCACACGTCTTTCGACAAAGTCCAGTTCTCGGGGACGGCGACCGGGCGCAGCCTGATCTGGCTAGCGCTCACGAACACGCTCATGGTGGTGTTCACGCTGGGGTTGATGTCGCCAGTGGCACAGGCGCGCTCGGCGCGCTACTTCGTCGAGCGGCTGCGGATGGACGGCAGCGCATCGCTCGATCAGATCTTACAGGGTGCGGCTCACGAAGGCCGCGGCGAAGGGCTCGCACAGGCGTTCGACATCGATGCATTCTGATCCTTCGACGACTTATCATTCGATCACGTATTCGGGCCGCTACAGCGACGGCAAGACGGCGCAGTCGTCGCCTGCCGAGGTGCGGCTCACCGAGCGTGGGCTCGAGATCGGGTTCCCCGGTGCTCCGCAAGCGCTGATCTGGCCTTACGGGGCACTTGGAACTGCGACGCCCGTGGCAAAGAACGCAACGGATGCGCTTGTCACGTACGAGTTCATGCCGGGTGCTTCGCTGTTCGTTTCCGACGTGAAGTTCGTCGAAGCGTTACGGGTGATGTCGCCGCAGGTGACGTCGCGGGCGTATGGATGGCGATCGGCCCGGCCGTGGGTGATGGCGGCAGCCGCCGTTGCCCTGGCGGTCGGAGCGGGGTGGGCTGCAAACCTGTCGCCGGCGCGATGGGTGGCCGGCATGCTCCCGGATAGCGCGCGGGCATCGGTCGGCGACAAGGTGCTGACTTCGATGGTCGAAGGGCGCAAGGAATGCACGGAGCCGGCAGGGCGCGCGGCGCTCGATAGGCTCGTGGGGCGGCTTTCGGATGCGTCGGGGACGAAGACGCGCTTTCGGGTGCGGGTCGTGGACTGGGGATTGTTGAACGCGTTCGCGGTGCCGGGCGAGCAGATCGTGCTGACGCGGCAGATCATCGCCCAAGCCAAGAGCCCGGAAGAAGTCGCTGGCGTGCTGGCGCACGAGATGGGTCATGGCCTCGAATTGCATCCGGAAACGGCGATCGTTCGCATCATCGGGCTGACGGCGGTACTCGAGTTGATGACGGGAGGGGGCGGTACGCTTGCCAACGTCGGGCTCGGGCTCACTCAGCTCAGCTACACGCGGGCTGCCGAGCGCGAGGCCGACGCGCGGGGATTGGCATTGCTCGAAAAGGCTAGAATTTCGTCGTCTGGATTGATCGACTTCTTCAAGCGGATTAGCGAGATCGAGCGGAAGTCCGGCAAAGGCGAGTGGGGTCTGTTTCGTACGCATCCGGAGTCGGAGGAGCGAGCGAAGGCCGCCGCGGCAAGGCCGGCGTGGAAATCCGAGCCTGCGATGAGCCCACAGGAGTGGGAGGCGCTTCGCGCGATATGTGGCGTGGGGAAGCTGGACCTGCCGACGCCAGTTGATCCGAAGGCTGGCGAAAAGAAGATCTAGGCAGGCCGTCTCGGCTAACCCGTCGCAAACAGGTCCTGCAGCGCCACCCACATCAGGCGGAGCGCCAGAATAGTCATCACGGCTTTGAAGCCGATGCGGAACCAGTCCTCGCGCATCGAATTCAGCGCGCGCTCGCCGGCGTAGTTCCCGAGTACGCCGGTGGCGATCATGGCGGCGATCAGCGGCAAGTAGGCGCCGAGTGCAAATCCGACCCACAGGAACGCCGCCATTTTGGCAAGGTGAGTGATTGCCATCAGAGCCGACATCGTGGCGACGTGGTTGCGGCGGTCGGGGCTGGCGCTGGCGACGAAGGGGCCGACGAGGGTGCCCGTTGCGCTGACGAACACCCCGAGGACGGTGACGAAGAATCCAAGAAGTGCGAACCGGCCGCGTTCCGGCCCAAAGCGGCCGAGCTGAGGCGCCCACGTGATCACCAGAACGAAAACGCCGAGTCCCCCCATGAGGAGGGATTGAGGCAGGTTGACGAACACTTTCGCACCGAGCGCGGCGCCTGCGGCGCAGCCGATGGTGAACGGCAGGAGGGTATCGCGTAGCAGCCATTGACGCATCGCGAGTACGCGGGAGAGGCCGCCGCCGAGCTGGATCAGCGTATGCATCGGAATAAGGACGGCAGGTGGGTAGAACGCGGCCATCACGACGAGCAGCATGAGGCCGCCAGCGGTGCCTGCGACGATGCTGAAATAGGCGGTGAAAAATGACGCCGCGCACAGCCCGATGAAGAGCCAGACGCTCGTATCGGGCGTGCCAAGAAATGCGGTTTCCATGCCGTGCGGCCTCGCTCGTTCATCAGCCTGGCAGCGCCAGCGGCGATCTCAAAATCGTGGGGAAATTTCCAGCGCAGATCAGCACGCGCCGTAGTTGCCTGCAAACACGGCTTGCGCCTCGTTCATCCCTTCCGTGCGACGAGGGCTCGCAGAAGGATGTCGACCTCGCCTGCTCGATGGTCCCAGCTATGTGCGAGGGC
>CANJPN010000491.1 GCA_947475855.1 Bradyrhizobiaceae bacterium | reverse complement strand
GATCCGGTCAGCGGCCAGGCGTGGTGGGGCTATGCCGCAGCCGTAGCCGGCGTGGTGATCGCGCTCGGCGGACCGATCCTGGGCGCGATGGCCGATCGCGGCAACCGCAAGCCGATGGTCGCGGTGACGGTCGGTGTGATGGCGATCGCGGCCTCGCTCATCTGGTTCGCACGCCCCGGTGCCGATGCCACGACCATCATGCTAGTGCTCGCAGCCTTCGTGATTGCGACCGCCGCCGCCGAATACACGACCGTGCTGACCAACTCGATGATGCCGTCCCTGGTCCCGCCGAACGAGCTCGGCCGCCTGTCCGGCGCAAGCTGGGCCGTCGCCTACACCGGCGGATTGATCGCCCTCATCCTGATGGCGGGTTTCATCGTCTCCGTGCCGTCTACTGGCAAGACCCTGATGGGCCTCACCCCCGTTCTCCCGCTCGACGCCGCTCAGCGCGAGGGCGACCGCCTGACCGGCCCGTTCGCCTCGATCTGGATGGTGATCTTCGTCATCCCCTTCTTCATGTTCACGCCCGACCCGCGCGCCGGCCGCCCGGCCGAACCGATGTCGCTGACCGCGCCGTTGCATGATCTGTGGGGCACGCTCAAGATGCTCCCGTCGCTGCCGAGCATGCTCTATTTCCTGCTCGCGCGTGCCCTCTACACCGACGGCCTCTCCGCCGTGTTCGTGTTCGGCGGCATCTACGGTTCCTCTATCTTCGGCTGGCAATTGGCCGACCTCGGCCTGTTCGGCATCGTGCTGATCGTGATCGGCGTCATTGGCGCCACCGTCGGCGGCTTCCTCGATGACAAGCTCGGCCCCAAGACGGTGATCCTCGCCGGCCTCGTCGTGCTGATGATCGGCGCCATCGGCATCCTTTCCGTCACCAAGACGCACGTGCTGTTCACGTTCCCCGTCACGCCGAAGGCGGCGGGCTCGGGGTTCTTCTCGTCGACCGGCGAACTCGTCTTCATGATCTTCGCCGGCCTCGTCGCGCTTGCCTCCGCGCCGGTGCAATCGGCGAGCCGCTCCCTTCTCGCCCGCATCGCACCGCCCGACAGGACCGCGCAGTTCTTCGGCCTGTTCGCATTCTCCGGTAAGGTCACGGCTTTCCTCGCCCCCCTGATGATCGCGCTTGCCACCCAGCTCTCCGGCAGCCAGCGGCTGGGCATGGCCAGCGTGATGCTGTTCTTCATCGTCGGCTTCGCCCTGATGATGCCGGTGAGGGAAGAGCGGTAGCAAATCTGCACGGCTCGGCGGCGTCGCCCCGCGCTTGACAGCCCGGCCTCCGGCGGCGTTCCTTGCCCATCCAATCGAAACCGGCAGCCCACTGCGGCGGAGGAAGCCCCATGAAGATCGCGTATTTCAACGACTGGCGTCTCGGCATCGTGAAAGGCGACGGCATCGTCGACGTCATGGCCGCCGTCTCGGACGTACCGCGCCTGGGACCGCACGACCTCATAAACGGCGTGATCGAGCGCTGGTCCGCTTACAAAACCAAGATCGAGGACGCCGCCGCCAAGGGCGCTTCCGTTCCGCTCGGCTCCGTCAAACTTCGCGCGCCCTTGCCCCGCCCCGTCAACGTCGACTGCATGGCCGTCAACTACATGGAGGACGGCACGCGCAATGAGCCCGCTCCGATCAACGCGTTCCACAAATCGCCGAACTCGATCATCGGCCCCGACGAGACCATGGTGCTGCCGGATGTTCCCGCGAGCGTATTCGAGGGCGAAGCCGAGCTGGCCGTGATCATCGGCAAGAAGGGCTACAACATCAAAGCCGCCGACGCGATGAGCCACGTCTTTGGCTACTGCAATTTCATCGACGGCTCGGCCCGCGGCCTGCCGCCCGCCGGCAACACGTTCTACCAGATGAAGTCACGCGAGACGTTCGCGCCGATCGGCCCCTGGATCGTCACCGCGGACGAGATCAAGGACCCGCATAACCTCTCGGTCAAACTGTGGAACAACGGCGACTTGAAGCAGAGCTTCAACACGTCCGACATGGCGCACAAGATCCCGCGCTCGATCGAGTTCGTTTCCTCGCTGCACACGCTGATGCCCGGCGACATTCTCGCCTCAGGCACCAACCACCGTGGCCTCCATGCCTTCCAGGACGGCAACAAGATCGAGCTCGAAGTCGAAGGCTGCGGCAAGCTCCGCATCACCGTCGCCGACGCCCTCAAGCGCTCCTGGCCGCGCGAGACGCGCCTACAGCGTCAGGACAAAGGCCTCGAGCCGCTTGCCCCGCAAGCTTCGGGCAAGTACGCCAAAGCCTGATCGAAGGCGTCCTGCCCAATCAAAAGTTGCAGCGGGAAAAGCTGCACCACGGTCATTCGAACTTCGGTGCGGTACGCGCGAACGTGTACCGCACCCCAAGCTGGCTTGATCCCAGGGCCGCACGGCCTCACCCTGGCCACATCCGCCACAATCGGTTGGCCGATGCCTAACCTCATTTTCAATGGGCCCAAACACGCGACTTCATGTGCGCCGCATCACAATCGAAGGCCAGCCGATGCGTTTCTGAGCGGGGAGCTCAATTTCCGATGCCATCGCAATGTCGCCCTGCAGTCATCGCTGCCGCTCTGTCCGTGTTCGCGGCTCTTGCCCCCGCCTCGCCATTGCTCGCCCAGGATTTCCCGACGCAACCGATCAAGATCCTGGTCGGCTTCGGCCCGGGCTCGATCGCCGACGTGCTGGCCCGCCTCGTCGGCAAGCACGTCGAAACCAAGCTGGGCAAACCCGTCGTGATCGAGAACCGGCCGGGCAACTCGAGCATGCTCGCCGCCGAGCAGGTCGCCAAGGCCGACAAGGATGGACACACACTGTTCATGGCGACCGTTGCCCAGACCCTTGTTCCTGTGCGGCGCAAGATTGCGTTTCGGCTCGACAAGGACATGGCGCCCATTGCCATGCTCGGCGTCGTGCCGAACCTCATGGTCGCCCACCCCTCGCTTGGCGTGAAGGACGTGCAGAGCCTGATTGCGCTCGCCAAGTCCAAGCCCGACGCGCTGACTTTCGGAACCTCGGGCAGTGGCACCGCGAGCCACCTCGCAGCCGAACTGTTCAATCAGCGCGCGGGCGCCAAGATCGTGGTCGTCCACTACCAGAGCGGCAGCAACCAGGTGCTTGTCGACCTGCTTGGCGGCCGCTTGAACCTCGCCTTCAATTCGGCGGCGACACTCGCCCCCCACGTCGAGAAAGGCAGCCTCGTCGCACTCGGCGTCGCCCAGGCCGCGCGAACCAGGATGCTGCCCAACGTCCCCACCATGGCCGAGCAGGGAATGCCGGGCTTCGACGCCGGCATCTGGATCGGCCTGCTGGGTCCCGCCGGGATGCCGCCACGCGCCGTGGAACTTCTCGCCGCCGCCTCGAACGAAGCGCTGACGACTGAAGTGGCGACAACCGCGATGAGCGCGCAAGGCATCGAGGCCCTCGCCGGCACGCCCCGCGAATTCGCCGCCTTCATCTCCGAAGATATCGAAAAGTGGTCGAAAGTCGTGAACAGCGCCGGCTTGCACGAGTAAAGGAACATTCGATGCCCAAGCAACAGATCCTCTCCAAGCGCCTGCCCAAACCCAGCGGCCATTTCAGCCACGCCACAATCATCGAGGCGCGCGGTCGCCTCGTGTTCATCTCAGGGATGGTCTCGAAGAACGCCGACGGCAAGATCGTCGGCATCGGCAATGTCGAGGAACAGACCCGGCAGGTCTGCGAAAACCTCAAAGCAGCGGTCGAGGAGGTCGGCGGCACGCTCGAAGACATCTGCCGCGTCGACGTCTACGTCCGCAACATGGAGCACTTCGACCAGATCCACAAAGTCCGGCGCGAATACTTTTCCGCCCCCGGCCCCGCCTCCACGATGGTCGAGATCAACAAAATGACATCACCCGAGTATCTCATCGAGATCAACGCGATCGCCGTTCTGCCCTGAATGTGGCCCAGGGTTGCATCCGCTGCCCGACGAGCGATCCGGCTTACCCTGCACTTCCCTTGTCCCAGTTGGCAAAGCGACCAAAGGCTCCTAGGTTCAGGCGATGAGCAGACCCACGATGCACCGCCAGTCTAAACGCCTCTGCGGCGTCACGGCACTTCTCGCGCTAGCTTCAGCGCTGGCGCTTCCCTTCCCTTCTTTGGCCCAGCGCGCTCCTGATCCCGAACTCGGCGCTCCGCCGGATATGGGCCAGCGGTCCCCGCCCCAACGCCCCCAGCGCGAGCCTCGCCCTGGCGACCGCGATTCGTTCGGGCCGAAGAACAACAAGAAAGGTGCGGAGGCCGCTCCGCCCAAACCTATCCCGAAGTCCATTCGCCCTCCCGGCGGTAGCTCAGTGCCACAAGGCGGCGGCGAGCGAGCCAAGTTGCTCGACGAGCTATATGCAAACCTAGCGACTGCAGACGACGACACCGTTGCAGGGCGAATTGCCGCCGCCATCGAGCATGTCTGGATGACCTCCGGCAGCGATACGGTGAACCTTTTGATGGAACGCGCTCGTCGCGCGTCAGGCGAAAAGAAGCCAGAGCTTGCGATCCGCCTGATGGACCGCGCCGCACAACTCGCCCCTGACTTCCCCGAAGTCTTCAACACGCGGGGCGCGATCCACTTTTCTCAGAATAATCTCGGTGCTGCCGTCGGAGATCTGCGCCGCGTGCTTGCGTTGGAGCCGAACCACTACAAAGCTCTGGAAACGCTGGCCCAGATCTTCAAGGAGATGAACCGGAAGAAAGCTGCGCTCGAGATGTACCGCAAGCTCTACCAGATCTATCCGCAAATGGCTGGCGTCAAGTCAGCCCTCGACGAGTTGGAGCGCGAGGTCAACGGCCAGGATTCTTGATTAGCCCGGCCAATCTCACGTACGACGGTTCATACATGACACTCGCATCGGTAGCGTCGCCGCAAGCTAAGCAGACTCTATGAACTTGACCAACGAATCTCGAATGTGATTCTGTCTTCGCACTGATTCGCGGGGGCGGGACATGGCGGGCAAATCTCCGGTGAAGGCGAGT
>CANJPN010000490.1 GCA_947475855.1 Bradyrhizobiaceae bacterium | reverse complement strand
TCCCCCGGTCGAGATCCACGCCAAGATCCAGGAACCGAAGGTCAGCCGGACAATCGCCCCCGCGGGGCCCGTGGTCCGGTGATCGATGCTGAATGGGAGCATGTCGACGATCCGAAGCCGCCTTCCAAACCCGTCACAGACGACCGCAAGCGCAGCTAGAGCAGTATCCGATCATACGCGGTCACCTGGGGCGATCGATTGATCGGATGAAACTGCTCTATCTATAGAAACCAAGGCATCTTTATCCAGCCAGCGAATCGCGAGCGCGATTCCGCCTGGTCTGATGATGCTCTAGGTTCACTTGATGCCCCCCCGTCCGGCCGCCGCATTGCTCCTGGCCGGTCAATCGTGATAGCCACCCGCCAGCTTGTAGACATCAACCATACAAAATCGGGGCGCACGAATGGCCGACAATCCAGAAGGCAATGGACAGGATCCGCAACTGCAGGTGCAGGCCCGCGTCGTCGCCCAGTACATCAAGGACTTTTCCTTCGAGAACCCGAGCATCGAGCGGCTCCTGCAAGGCCCCGGAGACGACCCGAACCTGAAGGTCGAGGTCAATGTCAGCGCGAGGCCGATGGCCGACAAACTGTTCGAGAGTTCGATTCACTTCACAGCCAAGGCTGAAAGCAAAGTCGGCGTCATCTACGAAGTCGAGTGCATCTATTCCGGCTTGTTCCACATCGATAACATGCCGCCCCCGTCGCTCGAGCCGTTCCTGCTCATCAATTGCCCGACGCTGATCTTCCCGTTCCTGCGCCGCCTTCTGGCCGACGTGACGCGCGAAGGCGGCTTCCCCCCGCTGTTGCTCGATCCGATCGACTTCGCCCAGCTCTACATCCAGCGCCAGCAGCAGATGGCCCCCGGCAACGACAATCCGAAGATCGTCTAGAACTGTATCCGATCAAATTGGATCGCCGGGAGGTGATCGAATGATCGGATGATGCTCGAGAGAAGTTCGTTTGTAACTGGCCAAAAAAAATGGGCGGACCGGCACCCGTTGCCGCCCGCCCATTTTCGCTTGGCTCGATCGCCCCCCGGCGGTCGAGCATGATCGGATACTGCTTTAGGTTTCTTCCTCGCGCCCCCGAAATCCCATCGCGAGCATATAGAGCTCAGTCGATTCTTTTCGGCTGGCCGGCGGCTTCACATGCCGCACGACCTCGAAGTCACGCTTGAGGTCAGCAAGTAGCTCCCGCTCGGTACCGCCCTGGAACATCTTGCAAAGGAACGCGCCCCGCGGCGCCAAGACTTCTCTAGCGAATTGCGCAGCCGTCTCGGCAAGGCCCATGATGCGCAAGTGGTCTGTGCCGGTATGCCCCGTCGTCGGCGCCGCCATGTCCGACAAAACGACATCCGCACCACCATCACGCAACAATGACTTGAGTTTGTCGGGCGCGCCGTCCTCGAGGAAATCCAGCATCAGAAGCGTCGCGCCAGCAATGCTTCCCATCTCGAGATAGTCGATACCGATGACCTGCCCCCGCCCTTCGACGGCCTTGACCCGATCGACCGCGACCTGCGTCCAACCGCCCGGCGCAGCACCGAGATCGATAACCCGGTGCCCCGGCTTCAATAGCTTGTAGCGGTCGTCGATCTCCGTCAGTTTGAACGCCGCGCGCGACCGCATGCCGTCCCGCTTGGCCGCGGCGACATACGGATCGTTGAGCTGGCGTTCGAGCCAGCGCTGTTGCGACGGCGTGCGTTGGCGGCCGGTCTTGAGCTTGACGCGCATATTGCGCTCGCCACCCCGCAATCCGGGAGATCCGCCTTTGCTGCCTTTGCCTCCTGATGGGGGCTTTGCCATCCTGGGCCTGCTTTCACTTCGTCAGTTGCGGCGGCCGGAATTGCGGTCCTGGAAGTGACCGTCGGCAGCCATGAGAGTTGCAAGTATTCCTTCCCGCAGGCCCCTGTCGGCCACCCGCAAACGCCGCGCCGGCCACATCCGCAGTAGCGCTTCGAGAATTGCACAGCCCGCGAGCACCAGATCGGCCCGTTCCCGTCCGATACAAGGCTCTGCGACGCGTTGCTCGAAGGTCCGATTGAGAAGGCCCTGCGTTACCGCCCGCACGTCCGGGGTCGCGAGCCAGCACCCATCGACGCGGTTGCGGTCGTACCGCGGCAGCCCCAGCAGTATTCCAGCGATCGTCGTTACGGTGCCTGATGTCCCAAGCAGATGGACCCGGCCCTTTGCGATCTGTTCGGACATCCGGTGCTGAGCCTCGAAGGGCTCGATCAACCGGGTGACCGAAGCGACCATCGCCTCGAAACTCTCCGGCGTAACATTGCGCCCATCGAACTTCTCGGCCATCGACACGACGCCAACCGGCAGGGAAGTCCACGCGGAGATGCAGGTGTGCGCGTCCATCCGATCCGCAAGAGACCGCCGCCAGTATCCCTGACGGCGCGCGAGATCGAGCCAGATCAGCTCGGACGACCCACCGCCGATGTCGAACACCATGGCATGGTCGCATTCCAGATCGATCAGTGATGCGCATCCGCAAACGGCGAGCTTCGCTTCGTCTTCGCGCGACAGGATCTCGATATCGAGCCCGATTTCTTCGCGCACGCGATCGATGAACGCCGGCCCGTTGCTCGCGATTCGGCAGGCCTCCGTCGCGACGAGCTTTGCGCTCGATACTTTCTGCCGGTTGATCTTGGTACTACAGATCCGCAGCGCTTCGATGGCACGGCTCATCGCGGTCTCAGAAAGCAGGCCTGTCGCGGAAACCCCCTCGCCCAGCCGCACGATCCGCGAGAACGCATCGATCACGTGGAAACCACGTCTCGTGGGCCTCGCAATCAACAGCCGGCAATTGTTGGTGCCAAGATCGAGAGCTGCATAGACCGATGGATCGCCAGAACGTGGCGCCCCCGGAGCAGAACTTGGTTGCGGCCCCCCACGGCTGCCAGCTCCGGTGTTGTCCGATCCTTCGGATTGAACATCGGATTCTGCACGCCCGGGACGGCGATCGTCGTCACGCCCCTGCAAAGTGTGTCTCCGGCGCCTGGCAATATGCAGCTAGCGCGTTGGTTGTCTTGAACACACCATATCAGGTCGTCCAGCCGGGTAAAGCGCTGCTTTCGAATACGAACTCCCCAGCCCCGGTTAACGAGTTGCCGCGGCGAGATAATTGACGTCCGTATCGGATGAAAGCGACCAGCTATCCCGCAGCGGGTTGTAGACCATCCCCTTCGCCGGCCCCAGTCGCATTCCCGCTGCCGCGACGTGCCGCTCGAGTTCTTGTGGCGTGATGAAGCGATCCCACTGGTGCGTGCCAACCGGCAGCCACCGGAGCACGTATTCAGCCCCCACGATCGCCAGCGCGAACGATTTCAGCGTCCGGTTGATCGTGGATAGCACCATGATCCCGTCTGGCTTCGCGGCCGCAGCACAGCTTTTAAGAAAAGCCGCCACGTCCGGAACGTGCTCGACCACTTCCAGGCACACGACCGCATCGAACGTCTCGCCGGCCGCGACGAGGTCCTCCACCGTCGCCGCCCGGTAGTCGATGTCGAGGCCCTGCGGCTTGGCATGCGCGATCGCAGCCTTGATATTGGCTTCCTTCGGCTCGATCCCGGTGACCTTGGCCCCCATCCGCGCCAGCGGCTCGCAGATCAGCCCGCCGCCACACCCGATATCGAGCACACTCAGGCCGGCCAGCGCCTTGATCCCGCGCCCATCGAGCTTGAAATGCTCTTTCAACCGATCGCGAACGAACTCGAGTCGCACCGGCCCGATCTGATGCAACGGACGGAATTTACCTTTGGGGTCCCACCAGTCGGCTGCAAGCGCCGCAAAGCGTTGCAGCTCCGCGTCATCGATCGTAGGCCGCGTTCCCCCGCTCCCGCCGCCCGAACCAGATGTCATTGAAGTCGTTGCGCTGGTGACCATAGCCTATCAGATCGGCAGACTGCGCCTGGATGTCAATGCGGCCGAGGTGACGCATCCCCGCTGCTGCCGCACCATCGCTCCCGGCCTCAAACCACCAGACTGAACAGCGTCGTCGTCTCCATGTCGTCACCGGTCCACGACTTGATCGAGGCCTCGATCGACCCGACGTAGGTTGGCACCCCGTCCTTGAGCACCATCGGCCGGTCGTGGCCCGGCAGCACGATCGTCCCCGGCTTCCGGCGCCAATGGCTCCAGATCATCTCGACGGACGCCGCACTGATCTTTTTGTCGTAGCTGGCATCCGTGTCGCGCGAGACCAGCTCAGCCCGGTTCTTAGCACTGTCGCCGGTAAAGATCAGGTCGTGTTCGGTCCCTTCCAGCACGAACACGAGACAACCCGGCGTGTGCCCCGGCGCGAGATATGCCTTGAGGTCCGGCCAAACCGCTTCACCGTCCGTGACCTTGCGGCACGTCGGCCAGTTGTCGAGCTTCTCGACGTAGAATTCCGGCACCGCGTTTTCGCCCCACGGCAGTTTGCGAGCCCAGTCCATCTCGGCAGCGCCGATGACGATCCGAGCATCCTTGAACATCACCCAGTTGACCGAATGGTCATGATGGCAATGCGTGAGTACGAGATCCGTCACGTCGGACGGCTTCAACCCGCGCTTGGCGAGCCGCTCCTTGATCAGCGGGCGATAGCCGAATGGACCGGTATCGATCAGCGCAACCCGCCCCTTGCCGCGGATCAGCGCAAGCGTGCTCCAGCCGAGCCCACCGTGGCAGATCGACTTGCCCGGATAACCCTGCACCACGATGTCGATGTCATAGTCGCCGATGCGCATTTCAGCATTTCCTCATCGTAGGCTGGGTCAAGCGCCTTCCGCGCGCCCCAGCTCATGACCGTGTTGCAGATGCTGGGTCGCGCTCCGCTGAACCGCGAAACTTGAGCCAGCCTACGAGACTACCGCGACAATCCCAATGCTACTCCGCGGCTTCCTTAGCAGCCGCAGGTATTGCCTTCGTCTCCGGGTCGACCTTCGCCGCGCCCGGCCACTCCAGATGCGAGATGTCGAACACCACGTTGTCGGGCCCGCGGAACTTGAT
>CANJPN010000489.1 GCA_947475855.1 Bradyrhizobiaceae bacterium | reverse complement strand
TCGCCCCATTGCTGGCGCCCGGACCGGGCGGGGGCAACCGGCGCTGCGGGCTGGGACCTGCACAAGTCCCCTTCTCCCGCGCACCGCACTTCCCTCGCGTCATCGGTGCAGTCGACCACGCGCCGTTCGATGAGAAAAGATGAGGGGAGTATGTCGTGGTGGGATAGTGCGGGGATAACTCGGAGGAGGTGGAGAGGGCGGACGGCGACCGCCCCGCGCCTTCTCGGTCTGCGGACGTCGCTGCGACGGGTGGTGGGGGGCAATTGGGTGCATCAGGGAATTGGACCGTAGGGTGCAATAGCGAAGCGTATTGCACCGACTTGCGGTAAGAATGGTGCAATACGCCCAGTGGGCTATTGCACCCTACGACGTCGCCTTAGTTCAACAAGAGACGGTCGCACCGATGCGAGTTCGGCGGCTGTAAGGCGGACATGTCAGCCCTTGTGAGCCGATAACGCCGACAACCACTCATCACTCGGCCGCGGCTCAGCTAAGTCACCGCGGGTTGCGCACCGCGGGGCGGCGCTTACCCGCCCGACTCGACCGTAATTGAAACGGCTTTTCAGCCGTTGCCCAGAACCGTTACGCGCAGCGGCATGCCGCCTTTGGGTTGCAGGGTCACGCGGCTGACCGGTTCGGGCAGGTGGCGGCCGTCCCATTCGAAGCGGGCGGCGCGGACGAAGCTCGCCAGCAGCACCGTCGCTTCGATCATCGCGAACGCCATGCCGATGCAGGTACGCGGGCCGAACCCGAACGGCATGAATTGGGTGCGGACGTGATTGGCCTCGGCCTCCGGCAAAAAGCGATCGGGATCGAACCGGTCGGGATCGGTCCACAACCGGCGATGACGATGCACTGCGAATACGGGGATGATGATCAGTGCGCCCTTGGGCAATTTGTGTCCGCCCAGCATGACCTCACGCGCGGTCATGCGCGACATGATCGGCGCTGGCGGATAGAGCCGCAGCGCTTCCTTCAGGACGCGGGTCGTGATGGGAAGGGATCCGAGATGGCGCTGCTCAACCGGGCGAGCGCCGCACACCTCGACGACCTCTCGCCGTATCCGCTCCTGCCAATGGGGAGCGCGCGCCAGCAGGTAGAGCGACCAGGTGAGCGCCTTGGCGGTCGTCTCGTGCCCGGCCAGCAGAAATGTCAGCAGATTGTCGACCAGTTGCTCGTCCGCCATCGGCTGACCGGTTTCGGGGTCGCGCGCGGCGAGCAAACGGCCGAGCAGATCTTTCGCCCCTTCCCGCTCCGCGCGGCGGCGAGCCAACAACTGATGCACAGTCCCGCGCAACGCCTTGGCAGCGCGCCGCGATGGCCACTTTCCCGGATGCCAGACCCACTCTGGAATTCCAACGATGCCGAACCCGACTTCCCAACTGATCCAGGCCAGCATGCGATGCGCTTCACGCTTGATGAGCACGTCCTCGGCGGGCACGGTGCCGGCCAGGATCGAACGGGTAATGATCTCGTAGGTCACGTCCGTCATCGCATGATCGACACGGGCGAGGCTGCCGGGGAGCGCTGCGCGCCAGCGCTCGACCTGACGGCCGGCGGCGGCGGTCATCGCGGGGACGTGGCCGAGCAGGTCCTGGTGGCGAAACAGCGGTGCTGCAGTCCGGCGCTGCCAGCGCCAAGCAGGGCCTTCCGCTGTCAGGATGCCGTGACCGATCGTCGGCTCGAAAATGCGCCGCTCCAGCGGTGTCTTCGCGAAGTCCTCGTGCTCGTGCAGCAGAATTCGCTCGACCATCGCCGGGTCCGTAACCCAGGCGTTGTGGCGGCCTTTCCTCTCGACGACGAGGCACGGTTCTTCGTAGACGGCGACAGGCAGCGTCCGCAGAGGGTTGCGCACGAATGTCGGGAGAAACCGCGAGAGCGGCAACACTTCGGAGGGCGGCTCTACCGTTGGAGGATAGAGCGGTCGCGCATCCGCCGGTTCGGCCTGCTCAACCTGATCGCGGGCCATGCAGCCACTCCCGATCAACGCATTGCACCAGCACAGCTCGGCAGACGTGAAACAGCGCAGCCGAGGCCGCGCTTAGCTCACAACCTCAAGGTCGAATTCAGGCCGAGGCCTTGGCCTTTGCAGCGCGGGCGATGCCGGACATCTTCTTCAGGCGCTTGCGGGCAGCAGACGTATTGCCCTGGATGCGCGTAACCTTGGCGCGGGGAATGGCGTGAGCGGCCTTCTTCTTGCGCGTTTCGATATTGCGCGGCGAACGCGCGCCTCTCTCTGCAGCCATGGGAAAACCTCGAATGATTGGTTGCCGGAACCTCAGGGCGCGAGCGCGCCTCCAGCCCGATTGCGACCTCAGTTATGCGAAATCTCGGGCGGAGGCAAGCTGGGGATGACAATGGCGGCGTGAACAGGCGGTTTCATTAGCCGAACCGCCATCATGGCCCGGTTCAGCCGAGCCATCCACGTCACCTTGGATAGCGAGCGGGTTTTTAACATCAGCTGTCGTGGATGGCCGCCGCAGTTCAGCCCGGACACCGATCCGGGCCGGCCATGACGGACGACTTGGGGTCTGCCAACACTCAGGCGCCTGTGGAATTCAAGTCCAGGCGTTCGATGGCGGTTTCGAGCGTCGCGGGGTCTTCGTCGGCGAGGGCGGCCTTGCGGAGCAACGCCACGTGGCGGGCCGGGTCGGTGTGGCCGGCGAGGGCGGGGACGAGGCCGAGGATGCGCGCGTATTTCGCGCTGCCGCGGTCGTGGGTGTCGCCATAGCCTTTGACGAGGTTGCGGCACTCGGCGATTTCGGCCGCGAGGCCATAGTCCTTCTGCGCGGTCTCCGTGATGAGTTGCAGCCACGCCTCGAGACTTAGCTGCTCTCGCTTGAAGCGCATCGAGGAGCGGCGGCGCGGTTTCAGGCTCGCGACGGCATACATCAACAGGAAGCCGCGCAGCGAGGTGGTCTCGACGATGCGGCCTTCGCGCGTGAAGCGTCCGACGATGCGCCTCGCCAGGAAATTCCGCTCAAGAAAGCGGCCGAGCCACGCGGGCACGGTCTCGGCGATCTCCTGCAGGCGCGGATGCAGGAACTCGACGACGCGCAGGGCCTGCCCCTCCTCGACCTTTACTTCGGTTGCGACCCGATTGAAGCGCTGGCTGCGGATTTTCAACTCTGCGACGCGGATCGTGTCCTCGTAGGCCATACCGAGCGCCAGATAACGGGCAACTTCGGTGAGCAGCCGCTGACTGCCGTCACCGTGCTCGCGGTCGAGTGTGGAGATGGGCGCGAGGCGGTCGAGATAGAGGCGTGCATAGGCGGCGTCCTGGTAGTCGGTAAGCCGGCGAACGGCTTCTTGCGTGATTGGGCGCACCGGATCGGCGTAGGCAGTGCCGGCTTCGGTCAGTGCGATGGTGAACGCACTTTGACGGACGGGAGCGGCGGCTATTTTCGGTTTTGGTACCGATGGTGCTGGCGAAGCGGGGGGCTTGCCCAGAACGTCGTCGAAGCCGCGTGCGAAGCCGCGCTTGGAAGCGGTGACGCCGACGCCGCTGCGCTCGATAGCGCTCTCGAATTGCGCTCGGTCGAACGGCAGCGCTTCGGACGCGGCGAGTGCGCCCAGCATGACCGCCGAGATGACGCTTCCAGTTTCTTCGGCGGCCGTCCCCATATCGCAGGCGACCAGGCGAAGTGCAGCGAGGCGCGCGGCTTCGAGCAGGGCTGCCTCGTCGGCGCGGCCGTCGCCCGGCACGAGGCGTTCGGTCATCGCGAAGACGCGACCGGTCGAAGTGACGAGCGTGGTGCGGTCGGGCGTGACGATGCCGCGCTGGATCGCACGGCCGGCTTCCATCAATTCGGAGGCGAGCACGATGTCGACGTCGCCCGGCATCGGCGAGAGCGCCATGACGGGTGTTTGCTTCGTAGGGTGCGGTAGCGCATCGGCGCGTACCGCACCGGAGTGCGCTCGATCGGTGCGGTACGCTTCGCTACCGCACCCTACGGGAGAGCCAGGAAACAGCTCGATGTAGTAGTTGGTCGCGCCCGTGCGTTGCGCGACGCCGGGGATCGAGGTCTGCTGCGCGATCCAGCCGTTCGCCTCGGCAAGACCGACGATCCAGCCCGCGAGTACGCCGCCACCTTCGCCACCCATGGCGAGGATCGCAATGCGGATCGTGCGGTTGATCGGCTCGCCCACGATCAAGCCCTCGCGGCGGCGAGGCGCCGCTCCATGCGGTTCTGAAGGCGGCGGATGATGGCGTTGCGCCAACGTTGCTTCGTGCGCTCCCAGCGGGTTGGATTGGAGACGATGGTGGCGCGATAGAACGAGGGGCAGAGCACCGCGGCGTGCGCGACCTCGCCGCAAAGGCCGCAGCCGACGCAGGAGTTGATGACTTTCGTCACGGGGTCTTTGCGCAAGGGATCGGGGTTCGGCGCGATGGTGAGCGAGGGACATCCGGACAGGCGAATGCAGGAGTGATCGCCGGTGCATGTCTCGGGATCGACGCCGAAGCGCTCGCGCTCCACGCGTTCGCCGCGTGCGACGGCCTGGGCTTTCAGCGGACGCTCGCGACGCTGACGGTTCAGCATGCACTCCGATTGCGCGACGATGACTTTCGGTCCGGGCTGCTTCGTGGTGAGAGCCTCCTTCAGCGTTCGCATCATCTTCTTCAGGTCGTAGGTCGGGTTGATCGTGCGCGCCCACCCTACGCCGATGCCCCGTACGGCCTTCTCGATGGTGTTACCCGTTGCGCGCGTGGGCTGTTCGAAATGCGACGACAGAATGTCCTGGCCCCCGGTCGCAGCGGAGTAGCCGTTGTCGACGACGAGGATGACGTTGTCGGATTTGTTGAACACGGCGTTGCCAACCGAGGACGAGAGCCCGTTGTGCCAGAAGCCGCCGTCGCCGATCATCGAGATGGCGCGCTTCACGGGCTTTTCGGCCGTGCCTTTCACGTTGAAGGCGGATGCAGCGGCAGGGCCGAGGCCGTAGCCCATCGTGGACGACCCGATGTTGAACGGCGGCAGAGATGCGAACAGGTGGCAGCC
>CANJPN010000488.1 GCA_947475855.1 Bradyrhizobiaceae bacterium | reverse complement strand
CGCCTCGACCAGCGCCTCGCGTTGAACCTCGCTGAGGTCGCCCAACCGCTCGACAAGTGCCCGGAAATCCTGCGCTTTCATCGTGTCCATCCTGCCGCCAAATCACTGGTCAGCAAGGTCGCACAACATTCTGGCGGAACAGAGCCAAGACGAATGGCCTCGCCTTTGGCCGCTCACATAACCTGGCCGGCCGGCCACCACGCGAGGCGCCGAACCCAACAACCCGTTGAATTTTCAGGCCCAGAAATCGACCCAACAAAAACTGAACAGAGAAAATCACATCAACGACATCACGCCATTACCAGCACCAAACACCTGAGGCACGCACATCATTGCAAAATCTATTGAGATAGTAAATAATCATTTCCCATGAATTCCCATCATATCCGCAGCCATTGAAATACCAATCTTGCCTATAACATGAAAAATGGAAGATAAAATCTCGACCGAATAGCCTCCACAGCACTGATAGTAATAGTATTTTTTCAAATCTCCGCGCTTTCGTCTAACGCGGCTTCGCCCGCGCGGTGGGCTTCGCAGCCGCGGGGTTCTCGGGCCATTCATGCTTGGGGTATCGGCCGCGAAGGTCAGCACGGACATCACGCCAAGACCCCTTCCAGAAGCCCGGCAAGTCCCGTGTTATCTGAATCGGCCGGTGGGCGGGAGAAAGCAATTCGAATGTAAGAGGAATTCTAGATCGCCCGACCGCGGGATGCTCGGTAATGCCGAACAGCTCCTGAACACGGATTGAAACCTGCGGTCCTCCCTGGGCCATATAGTCGACCGCGAATCTATTCCCGGTAGGCGCTTCGAAGTGCGAGGGCGCTTCGGATTCGAGCCGCTGGTGGCCATTCCCCGGCATAAGCCTGGCGAGCGCGAAACCAAGTTCCTCCGAGGTAATTTCCGAAAGCGACGTCTTGCCGGCAAGAAACGGTTGCAGCCATTCAGTTGCCGTCTGCTGCAAAATTTCGTCGGAAAGATCGGGCCAGACTTCAAGCTCCGCGCCGCGCAAAAATGCGACGCGCTGGCGCAGTTGCTCAAGATGGCGCGTCCAGGGCAGTCGCGATATGCCCATCTTCACAATACCGTCCGCCAGCGCCTGCTGGGCAGCTTCGCCCCGCTCGACCCTTCTCGGCTCCGCGGCAAGCGTGATGGCGCCAAGACGCCTGATGCGCCGGCCGCGGACCTGGCCGGCGGCTGGATCGAACGCCATCACGTCGTCGGTCACGATGCGGTCGTCGGCGATCTCCATCAATTCGGCCTCGGCCAATTCTGCTGCAAGGACAATTCGGCTCGCAGCGGCGGTACCGGTCATCTCAGCCACAACGAGGAACGCCGCCCGGGCCAAGGGGTCACCGTCGCCGAGGCGCGCGCCACGGCCGTTGGCCAGCAGATAGTGACCTGCATTGTCACGCAATTTCGCGATGCGGTCGGGAAAGGCTCGCGCGAGAAGGGCCGCTGTCGACATCGGCCGGCGCGCGCCGACGCGGGGTGCATTGCCGGCCGCAGTCTTCGCCCAACCTCGAGCAAGCCTGCGCATGTCCTGTGCCCGGCGGCCGCGATCAGCGCGAAAGCCCGAGAGCCGTCGGTCGATGTCGCAGTCGTTGCCGCCCAGGCCCCGCTCAACGAGGACGGCGGCAATATCGGCAGCAGCCTCGTGCTGGCCCAATGTGGCGGCCTCGAGCAACATCACCGCAAGTCGCGGGGGCAAAGGAAGCCGGGCGGCACTCCGGCCGACCGGCGTCAATTGGCCGTCAGCTTCAAGCGCGCCAGCGGCGACAAGCTCGTCGCGGGCAGCTGAAACGGCGGCCGCGGGCGGCGGATCGAGCCAGCTCAAGGTCCCCGGATCGGTCACCCCCCACGTCGCGCAATCGAGCAGCAGACCGGAAAGGTCGGCGCTGCGGATCTCAGGCTCGGCGAAGGCCGACAGGCTCTGCGTTTCCGGCTCCGACCACAGCCGATAGCAAATGCCAGGCTCCAGGCGGCCCGCGCGTCCACGGCGCTGGTCGGCCGCTGCGCGGGACACCCGGACCGTCGCCAATCGCGTCAGACCCGAGCCCGGCTCGAAGCGTGGCACCCGGGCGAGGCCGGAATCGATCACGACGCGGACACCTTCGATCGTCAACGACGTTTCGGCGATCGAGGTCGCGAGCACCACCTTACGGCGACCAGGCGGTGCGGGAGCCACCGCGCGATCCTGGTCCGTCATCTCCATCGCGCCATAAAGTGGAGCCAGGTCGACGCCTTGCCGCGTGGCAGTGCGCTGCTCCAGACGCTCAGCGACACGGCGGATTTCTGCCTGGCCGGGCAGGAAAGCCAGTACGGAGCCTTCCTCTTCGTCGAGGGCACGCATCACCGCCGACACCACCTGGTCTTCGAAGCGCGCTGCCGGATCACGGCCGAGATAGCGCGTCTCGACCGGAAAGCTGCGCCCCTCGCAAGCGATCCGCGGGGTGGCGTCGCCCAACAAATCCGCAACGCGGCCCTGATCGAGCGTCGCGGACATCACCAGCAGGCGGAGATCGTCGCGCAAGCCGCGCTGCGAATCGAGCGCGAAGGCGAGGCCGAGGTCGGCATCGAGCGAGCGCTCATGAAATTCGTCGAACAGCACCGCTCCGATACCTTCAAGCGAAGGATCGTCGAGGATCATGCGTGTGAACACGCCCTCCGTCACGACCTCAATGCGGGTTTTCGGGCCGATCAAGGAAGTAAGGCGCGCCCTTAGGCCGACGTGTTCACCGACCCGCTCGCCAAGCGTCTGAGCCATGCGCTCTGCCGCACCTCGCGCCGCGAGCCGACGCGGTTCCAGAACGAGGACTTTCTGCCCCTTCAGCCAGGGCTGATCCGCCAGCCACAACGGCACACGGGTCGTTTTGCCAGCGCCCGGCGGTGCCACCAAGACAGCGCTCGCATGGCTGCCAAGCGCGGCAAGTATGTCGTCGCGGACGGCGTCGATAGGCAAACTGTCTTGGAGTTGCGGCATGATTTCGGCGGCGTGGTCCAGAATTGCGTGTGGGAAATAGCACCTTTTGTCCCAAGCTTCTCGGGCCAAAGCGTGCTCGCGGGCCCTCGATGCGTGACAAGATCGAGCTTTTGTCCTTGCGATTGGCGGTATCACGCTTCGACGCGACGGGCAGCATTGAGTAGCTTTTGGAACTGTTCTAAACAGCAGTCGAGTCGCTGGAGGCATCCCTAAGTGAAATCGTTCGCCGAACTGGAGCCGCGTGAGATCCTCGCGCTTGCAATCTCGCTGGAAGAAGAGCACGGCAGAATCTACGGCGAATATGCCGAGGGCCTGAGCGAGTCGTTTCCGGCTTCCGCCAATGTCTTTGCGGAGATGGCGGAAGAGGAGAACGAGCACAGGCGTTGGCTCATCGATCTTTTCCGGCGCAAGTTCGGCCAGCACATTCCGCTGATCCGGAGGCAGGATGTCAAAGGGTTCGTCACGCACGAACCGATCTGGATGGCGCGACCGCTTGGCCTGGAGAAGGTGCGGCAGCAGGCCGAAGCAATCGAGTACGAGACGCGTCAGTTCTACGAGCGCGCGCTCGAGCGGGCTACCGATACCGACATCCGCAAGCTGCTCGGAGATCTGGCAGCGGCTGAGGCGCAGCACGTCAGTCTGGCGCAGAAACTCGGTGAGACGCATCTGACGAAAGACGCACGCGCCGAGGAGGCCGAGGTCCAGCGGCGGATGTTCGTGCTGCAGATCGTGCAGCCGGGTCTTGCCGGTCTCATGGACGGCTCCGTGTCGACCCTGGCACCTTTGTTTGCTGCAGCGTTCGCAACCCACAGTTCGTGGGAAACCTTCCTGGTGGGCATGGCTGCTGCGATCGGCGCAGGCGTGTCGATGGGGTTTGCCGAAGCCTTGTCAGACGATGGGTCGCTTACCGGCCGCGGACGGCCGCTGATGCGCGGCATCATCACCGGCGCAATGACCACGTTCGGCGGCGTGTTCCATACGCTGCCGTATCTCTTGACGGACTTCAAGACGGCGACGACTTTGGCGATCGCAGTCGTGCTGATCGAGCTTTGGATGATCGCATGGATCAGGGCCCGCTACATGGACACGCGTTTCATGCGGGCGGCATTCGAGGTGGTCGTGGGTGGTCTGATCGTGTTCGGCGTCGGCGTATTCATCGGCAGTTTCGGCGGCGGCCATTAGCGCAGGCCAGGTGCTTCAACTTCCAACTTCCAACAGAAAAAGGGCCCCAGCGAATGTCGCCGTGGCCCTTTTCTATTGGCAGAGGCCTCAATACCAGCCGCGGCAAATGCGGTAACGCCTCCACCAGTATGACGAACCGGTAGCCAGTGCGCGGCGGCGAAGCCACTCGCATCTCCCAACGCCCGCGATATAGACCGGGCTGTAGGCACGGCGCACGATGTGCACGGGGCGGTAAACCGAGATTGGGCGACGGAACACTGGACTTGGACGGAACACTGGGCCAGGCCGGAACACTGGGCCAGAACGGAAAGCGGGGCCTGCTCGGAATGCCGGTGCACGGGCCACGCTCATAGCGCGAAAACCGCCGCCACCGCCGCCGCGGAAGGCGCCGCCGCCGCCTCCGCCACCTCCACCTCCACGAAAGCCACCACCACCTCCGCCTCCACCGCCACGCCGGGCGTCGGCTGGCTCAGGCGGCAGCACCAGCATGACTGTCAACGCGACAGCCAGAATTGAAAGCACCTTCTTGATCACGGTTGGATTCCTCCTGGCGACGAAACACAGCTCCCCTGATCCCCCCTCGCGTCCGGATGGCTTCCGTGTGCTCCGAGAGGTAAGAACAACGTAGCATGCCGAGCTCATCCGTCGCAGGAAACTCGGGACAAAGAACGGCGGAGCCGTGACCCAGCTCGAGCAATTTCAGCTTCAGGTCAGGCGACTGTCAGGTACTGCAAGAAGTCCACCAAGTTTAACCAACTCGGATGCGGCCTTCGACGACGCCGACGTAGTATTCCCAGGCGCGGATGGGCTCGTGCACCCGGTCGTCGCCGTGGCGGCGCGCGG
>CANJPN010000487.1 GCA_947475855.1 Bradyrhizobiaceae bacterium | reverse complement strand
AGTGCCATGACACACGACTTCTGGTTCAAGCCAAAGATCCACGGCTATGGCGCCTATCCTACAAGTTGGAAGGGCTGGGCGCTCATTGCTGTCTTCTGTTTTGCTCAACTCGTCCTTGCATTCGGCCTGCTTCTTCCCGCGGATGCAGTGGGGCAGGTGATGGACCTCACCAAGGTCGCCGCATTCATGCTCGGGACCGCTGCAATAACTTCAGTGTTCATATGGATATGCAAGCTGAAGACGGACGGCGAATGGAAGTGGCGATGGCCCAACCGCGAGGAATGACCCGGAATATCAATAAGCTACTTTCACATCGGCACAAACGAATCGAATTCGAGATGGCCTTCTGGCCACGGTCCTATGGTTAAAAAAAGATGAACGAGAGGTAATGGCGTGAGTGTTGCCATTGGAGTACACTACCAAAGTGGACCGGGAGGGCTCGGTCGCGGACGCGCAAACAGCGGGGTGCGTCCCATTACTGTTTCTGCCGCTGGTTTATAGTGGAGGATAACCAATGTCGCTGAGTATCGTACAACTCGAGCAGTCGTGGCTTCAGGCGGAGGCGATTGCAGATGAGGCGAAACGCCAGGCGAGAATGGTCACCGAAGAACTTCAGCGCCAGAACGGCAAGGTAGTCGACGCGTCCCAGGTGAAGATCCTGATGACGACGGCCGAGATGGCGAAGAGCCGTCAGGCCGAGGCCGACAAGAAGGCCAGCGCGGCGTTCGACCTGCTATGGCAGGCAAAAAGCCAAGGACAGCAATCGGTTCATGCTTGAGATCAAGGATCTGCACGTCAAGCTCAGCGACGAAGACAAGCCAATCATCAAGGGCTTGTCTCTCACCGTTCCCAAGGGCGAGGTGCACGCGGTCATGGGGCCCAACGGCTCCGGCAAATCAACCCTGGCGCATGTGCTTGCCGGTCGTGGCGGGTACGAGGTCACCGGGGGCGAAATACTTTGGAATGGAGAGTCGCTGATCGGACTTGCCCCGGACGAACGGGCTGCGAAAGGCGTGTTCCTCGCGTTCCAGTATCCGATGGAGATTCCCGGCGTCGCAGGTCTTACGTTCCTGCGGACGGCGATGAATTCCGTGCGCAAGAAGCGCGGTGCCAAGGAACTCACCACGCCGGAGTTCATCAAGCTCATCCGTGAGAAAGGCGCCAAGCTCAACATCGACATCGAAATGTTGAAGCGGCCGGTGAATGTCGGCTTCTCGGGTGGCGAGAAAAAGCGCGCCGAGGTGCTGCAGATGGCGCTGCTCGAGCCGACGCTGTGCGTCCTCGACGAGACGGATTCCGGTCTCGATATCGATGCGCTGAAGGTGGTCTCGGATGGCGTCAACGCGCTGCGCTCGCCGGAGCGCTCGATGATCGTCATCACGCACTATCAGCGGCTGTTGAACTATATCGTGCCCGATCGTGTTCACGTGCTATCTGCGGGCGTGATCCAGAAATCTGGAACGAAAGAGCTGGCGCTCGAGCTCGAAAAATCGGGCTACGCGGAATACCAGACCAAAGCGGCCTGAGGCCGGGCACTCCGAAACCGAATTTGCGGGGCAGCCCCATGAGCGAAGCTACTATGTCTGCGACAGCCTCATCGACTTCAGCCTTGTCGGCGACGAGACCGGTTCCTCCGAAAACGGCGGCGGAGCGTGGTATTCTCGATGCGTTCGAGGGATCATCCGGATCACTGCCCGGCAACGGGTGGGTGTCGAAAGTGCGCGGCGAAGCAGTTGCCTGGCTCGACGCGCAGGGACTGCCGACGCGGCGGGTCGAAGCGTTCAAGTACACGGATCTGCGGGAGCGAATCAAAGAGGTCTGGGCGCCGCTGTCGGGGGCTGCGGTTGAGGTGAGCGTTGCGCAGCTCGACACGGCGCTGGGTCCTCTTGCGGCGCTCGACGGTCCGCGTGTCGTGTTCGTCGACGGTGTCTTCAACGCGGCCTTGTCGCGGACGGCGGAGTTCGGCGAGGTGGTGGAACAGATGCCGCTCGCTCCGCTGTTGGGGAAAGCGCCGGCATGGCTCGAGGGTAAGTTTGCACCTGGCCGTCTCGGCGATGCCACCGCCATGACGGCGCTCAACACCGCCTTCATGAGTGACGGCCTGATGATCAAGATCAAACCAGGCAAGGCCGTATCGAAGCCGGTCCTGGTCGTATCCGTGCGGGCGAGCGCCGCGCCATCAACCATCGCGTCACGGAATATCGTGGCGATGGAGGCTGGATCTTCGATGACGATGGTCGAGGCTTATGTTGCCGTAGCGGGCGCTGCCTCGAAGGGAATCGTGAGCGGGTTGACCGATGTGACGGTCGCAGATGGTGCGAAACTGGCGCACATCAAGTGCGCGATCGACGGCTCCTCCGCGTCGCATTTGTCGAACGTCGCGGCGAAGGTCGGTGCGGACGCGAGCTATCGCGTGTTCCAGCTCACGGCGGGGCCGCAACTCGCCCGCAACGATCTGACCGTCGAGATGGCTGGCACGGGCTCGAAGCTCGACATTTCTGGCGCGTTCCTTGCGCGCGGCACGGCACATATCGATACGACGCTGGTCGTCGATCACAAGGTGCCTCATTGCGAAAGCCGGGAGCTGTTCAAGGGCGTGCTGGCGGATCGTGCGCGGGGCGTGTTCCAGGGCAAGATCATCGTCAGGCCGGGAGCCGAAAAGACGGACGGCAAACAGATGGCGCGCGCGCTTCTGTTGTCGCAGGACGCGGAGTTCGACTCAAAACCAGAGCTCGAGATCTACGCGGACGATGTCGCGTGCGGTCACGGTGCGACGGTGACGGAGCCCGACGAGAACCTGATGTTCTATTGCCGCTCGCGCGGCATTCCGGAAGCACAAGCTCGCGGTCTCCTGATCGAGGCGTTCATCGGCGAAGCGATCGAGAAGATCGAGCACGAGGCGGTGCGTGAGGCGCTGATGGAACTCGCGCGGCGGTGGCTCTCACAAGGGGACGGCCTCGAGGCCGGATCGGCAACGTGACGAACGCAGCTATCGACAAGGTGCAGGCCGGCGGCTTGCCCGCGTTCGATGTCGAGCGCTATCGCGCCGACTTCCCAATCCTGTTCCGGGAAATCTACGGCAAGCCGCTCGTCTATCTCGACAGCGGGGCGAGCGCGCAAAAGCCCAAGCAAGTGCTCGAGGCGATGGATCAGCTTCTGCGCTACGACTATGCGAACGTGCACCGCGGCATCCACTATCTGTCGAACACGGCAACGCAGCACTACGAGGATGCGCGCGAAACCGTGGCGCAGTTCCTGGGGGCATCCTCACCCGAAGAGATCGTGTTTACGAAAAACGTGACGGAAGCGATCAATCTCGTTGCGTACTCGTGGGGCATGGACAACATCAAGTCCGGCGACGAGATCGTGCTGTCGATCATGGAGCACCACTCCAACATCGTGCCGTGGCATTTTCTGCGGGAGCGGAAGGGCGCGGTGCTGAAGTGGGCGCCGATATCGGATCGTGGCGAGTTCCTCCTCGACGAGTTCGAGGCCCTGCTGTCCAAGCGCACGAAGATGGTTGCGCTGACGCACATGTCCAATGTGTTGGGAACGGTGGTGCCGATCGAGGAGGTGGTGCGGATCGCTCACGCGC
Source organism: Bradyrhizobiaceae bacterium (assembly GCA_947475855.1). Taxonomy (GTDB): domain Bacteria; phylum Pseudomonadota; class Alphaproteobacteria; order Rhizobiales; family Hyphomicrobiaceae; genus CAMDPA01. The sequence goes on along the minus strand of CANJPN010000487.1, from coordinate 1,430 downwards.
GCGGCATTCCAGTGCTCGTCGATGGTGCGCAGGCGGCCGTACACATGCCGGTAGACGTGCGAAAGATCGACTGCGATTTCTATGCGGTGACCGGTCACAAGCTCTACGGGCCGAGCGGCATCGGCGTGCTCTACGGGAAGAAGGCGCTGCTCGAGAAGATGCCGCCGTTTCTCGGCGGGGGCTCGATGATCGAAAGCGTTACCGTCGATCGCGTTACCTACGGGACGCCACCCAACCGGTTCGAAGCGGGAACACCGCCGATCGCGGAGGCGGTCGGGTTAGCGGCGGGCTTGAGATACATGATGGATGTGGGCCGTTCCCAGATCGCGGCGCACGAAGCGGAATTGGGGGCTTACGCGCACCAGCGGCTAGGCGAGTTCAAATGGCTAAAGATCCATGGTCAGGCTCCCGGCAAGGGAGCGATCGTATCTTTCACGATGGATGGTTTGCACCCGCACGACATCTCGACGATCGTCGACCGGTCCGGCGTTGCGATCCGTGCGGGGCATCATTGCGCGCAGCCCCTGATGGAAAGGCTCGGGGTGCCGGCTACCTGCCGGGCGTCGTTCGCGCTCTACAATACCAAGGCTGAGGTCGATGCGCTTGCTGAAGCTTTGATCAAGGCGCATGAGTTTTTCGGGGTCTAATCTAGTCCACTGTTCTGGCTTCGGCCCGGACTATACCTGCCGGCATCATTGACAGAATTGATGGTGTGCAGACTGTGGGTTGCACCAAGCAAGGAGATCGGATTGTGGCAATGGACGACAACAGAGCCGAGCATGATCCGGTCGTGGATCTGGGGCACCGGCCTGAGATCGATGCCAGTGCCGGAGCAGGCGTTTCCGTGCCGCCTCCGACGCCACATCATGTGCAAAAGGCGACAGCCGAAGGTGGCACGCCTGTGCCTGGATCGCAGCTTTCGGCGGAGGAGCTCGATCAGCTGACGGCAGATATCGTCACGGCGCTAAAAACGGTGTTCGATCCCGAAATTCCGGCTGACATTTATGAGCTGGGCCTGATCTACAAGATCGATATCGACGACGAGAAGTTGGTATCCATCGACATGACCTTGACGGCCCCGGGCTGCCCGGTGGCAGGTGAGATGCCTAAGTGGGTCGAGAATGCGGTGAATACGGTTCCTGGAATCAGCGGCACCAAAGTGGTTTTGACGTTCGATCCGCCATGGGACCAGAGCCGCATGTCCGAAGAGGCGCGCATCGCGGTGGGCATGTTCTGACGTCGATCGTTTCGGTCCAGGTGATCAGGTTCCAGGGGATGATAAAGTTAAAACAAAGTTAATTTAGAGCCTCTTGCAAAACGCCGCAAGGCGGATCGGTTGCGGGTGGTCGGCGACCGTCGGCGGGGCGCCTTGTCGTTGCATGTGATTACATGACGCCCCTCACGCCGCAATTCACACACACCTCGACCGT
>CANJPN010000486.1 GCA_947475855.1 Bradyrhizobiaceae bacterium | reverse complement strand
TTGGAACAGGCAATGGCTGCCGACCAGGCCAAATCCTTGGATATTCTGGCGCGGGCGAAGTCGATCGCGCGCACTTCCGGCGAAAAGTCTGCCGCCGAGAACGGGATGAAAGGTTCGGACCAGCGACACTCCCGCCGAGTCGCTGCTCAAACGCCCGCGACCATTTGGTGCGAAGGCATGTCGCAACCGATGAACTGCACCATGCGTGATCGTTCACCCAGCGGGGCTCTGCTGGAGTTTCCGGCGGACAGGTTCAATCTTGGCATCACGGAGATCGTGATCGGTGATCGCGTCACGCTCACGTTCGCGTCTTCGCAGGAGCGAACGTCGGTTGCCTGCTTGGTCATGCGGGTCGACGGCCGCCGCTGTGGCGTGAAGTTCGCGGGCCAGTTCAATACTCAAGCGCTGAAGACGCGCAAGCCCAGCAAACCGGCTGTTGTGGCCGAAGCCGGTGCCAAGCCACGCGCTACCCAGCGGGCGGAAGCACCTCAAAAAGTGGCACAACCCAAGGCCAAGAGCGGTTTCAAGTTGTTCCGCTGATCGAACGTTGGCCCGAGCGTACTGCTGCACTACGTTTCGGGCCCGCGGTGTCCGCCAAGTCCGCGCGGCTTGCGCGTCAAATAGAGTGCCGCCTTGCGCAACACCAAGAGACGCACCCGGTCCCAGGGCTTCTGCGCCGCGTGCAAGGCAACCGCTTTCAACATGTCATTGCGACCGGGAAAGCCCGGTAGATCCCACAGTTCCGCCCGCATCTGATAGAGCATGAGGTAGCTGTCGATCGGATACCGGTGCCCGATGAGCCGTCGGTAGCCCGCGACCGCTGGTGCATAATCTCCGCCCGGATCGATACTCTCCACGACCGCCGCATCGTCCAGCCCGAAATGCCGTGCGATTGCGGATAGGTCGCTCAGCAGTGCTGCATACACCTGGGTGCGCTGGCGTAGGCGGCTCTGATTTGTCGCATGAAAGCGATAGTCGACCAGCACTTCCGGCAGCCGCTCCATTGGACCGAGCCTGCCGAGCCGCCAGCAAAGGTCGCGATCTTCTGCCGTTACGAACTTCTCGCGATAGCCCCCAACCATTCGCAATGCTTCGGTGCGTATCATCGGGGTCGGCCCGTAGAGCCACTGCTGTTTTGGCGGGAAGGCCGCGGGATCGTGCCGCAGCTTTTCGTATCGGATGCGCGGGGTACCGATGTAGGTGCCGTCTTCGCGCATCGATTGCAGCAGGCAGCCGACGGCGACGAACGACGGATTGGCATCGAGGAACGCGGACTGTCGCTCGAGGCGTGTCGGCCGCATCAGGTCATCGTGGTCGATTCGCGCTATGTAATCGCCGCGCGCTTCTGCAATGCCACGATTGAGCGTAGCGATCAGGCCTTCGTTCTGCTTCTCGATGACATGCATGCGGCCGTCGCCAGCAGAGATCTCGCGAAGGATTGCACGTGTACCATCCGTGCTTCCGTCATCGATGACGATCAGCTCGAATTCGGCGAACGTCTGCCGCAGGATCGAACGCATGGTTTCGGCGACGAACCGCTCTCCATTGTAGGATGCGACGATTACGGAAATCTTCGGCGAATTCATCTGGTCTCGTGGAAAGGAGGGAGCGTGCGGGGCGGCGGATTTGATCCTGCGGATACGTTTCCAGATCGGCATCCCCAATCGCACACGACTTGGCAATGCTCCTACTGGCGCAGGCGCTGCGAAATCTTGTAGTCCAGGTGTGGAGCCAGTGGCAGATGGAAAAGCGAGCGGCACAATGGTGAGGACCAACGACGGCGACGACCGGGCCGGAGCAGCAATCCTATCTGGACTGCCATCGCGGCTCGTCGTTGTGGTCGCGGCCTTGGCCGCACTCATCATCTCGCCCGTCGACGCGATGGCGCAGAGCTTTCCGAGCAGGCAACTCCGCATCGTGGTTCCGTATCCTGCCGGCGGCCCTACTGATGCCTTGGCGCGCATCGTTGCGGCCGAGCTGCAGGCGGACTTGAAGCAGACTGTCATTGTCGAGAACAAGCCGGGTGCGTCCGGCGCCATCGGTTCGCGCGAGGTGGCGCGGTCGGATCCCGACGGGCACACGCTGGTGCTCGGCACGAACCAGACGCATGTCACCAATGCCGTGTTGTTGAAGGAGCCGGGCTACCGCCCGTTGGAGGATTTTGTCCCGGTAGCGGGTCTTGCCGGTTTGCAGCACGCCCTCGTGGTCCCGAAGAATGCGGTCAAGACTGTCGCCGAGCTGGTCAGCAAAGCGAAGGCCGCGCCCTCGGCACTCAATTGCGGATCGTCGGGCGTCGGTTCCGCGTCGCATCTGGCGCTTGAACTTTTCCAGTCGCGCACCGGCACGCGCACAACGCATGTCGCGTTCCGAGGGGCCGCGCCCATGGCGATTGAGATCGTGGCTGGCCGCATCGACTGCGCGTTCGCAACCTTGCCATCCGTTCTTGGCCAGATCGAGGGCGGCGAGATGGTGGCACTCGCACTCGCGTCGCCCCAGCGCGCCCCTCAGCTTCCTTCGCTCGGCCTTCTGTCCGAAGCAGGGGTTCCCGATAGCGATGCGGATGCCTGGCTGGCGCTATTTGCACCGCGCGCGACGCCTGCCGCGATCGTCGGCCATCTTTCAAAATCCGTCACCGAGGGGCTGCGGCGACCTCCCGTTTCAGCAGCAGCGGCGAAGCTGGGCATGGCAGTGACCATCCGTGATAGCGCGGAGTTCGCGACGTATCTGCTGGCGGAAAACCGCAAATGGCTCGATGTCGTTCGTCTCGCAGGCGTGAAGCCGGAGTAGCTGCTCGCCTCAAGCCAAGGACGGCACGGCAAAGCTGCGCGGCGGCTCGCCACGCAGTGCGATCTCGTGCATCGTCGTGTACGCCGCCTCGATGTGCTGGCGGAACAGGCTCGTGTCGAACAGCGGCGCGGTCGTCAAGTTCTTCGCGAGTTTCGCGCGCATGGCAGCAAGCCGCGTCGGGTCCTTGGAGAGCGCGATTGCAAGCGCTTCGTAGTCGGCGAGGCCATCGGTGATGAGCTCCGGGAGCCCCACGGATTCGAGCAGGCTCGCCCCGACGCGGCCGGCGAAATTCGCACCCTTGCACGACACCATGGGCAACCCGGCCCACAGCGCATCGCTACCCGTCGTGTGCGCATTGTAGGGCAGCGTATCGAGCGATAGATCAGCCAGCCGATGCCGTGCGAGATGCAATTCTAGCGACTTGGGTTCCGCAAACACGATTCGCGCGGGATCGATGCCACTCGCGCTCGCTTGCCGTAGGAGGTTCGCTGCGGCGAGTGCGTTTGACTTCAACAACCAAAGAACGCTTCCTTCCACGGCTGCGAGAAGTCGCATCCAGCACGCGAAGAACTCGGCGTTGATCTTGTAGGTACTGTTGAAGCAACAGAATACGAATGCGTCTTCTGGCAAGCCGTGGTCGGTCCGCCGCATGGGCGCGCCGGATATCTCGCGCTTGCGGTCGTTGGCCTGATAGCAGGACGGTAACTGAACGATCTTCTCGCTGTACAGCGCCTGATGCTCGAACGGCGTCACGATGGCATCGCCGACCACATAGTCGATGAACGCTGCCCCGCTGCTCCCGGGATACCCCAGATAGGTTGCGAGAACGGGAGCCGGCCGCGAAGCAAGCGCCCCAATTCTTGATTGCGCTGTATGCCCCTTGAGGTCGACGACGATATCGACCTCCAGCCGGCGGATCAGCGCATCGATATCGGTATTGCTCGTGCGCGCGACATCATGGAACTGATCGAACGCCCCTTCGATACGCTTGCGAATGGCGCTGCCGTCGCCAGGAGTGCCTGAAAGGCCGATCAACTCGAAACGATTGCGGTCGTGCAGCTCGAACAGCTCGGCCATCAGAAACGCCGTGGCATGCGTCCGGAAGTCGGACGACAGATAGGCCAGCTTGAGACGCGGACGCGAGCGTGTCGCAACTTTACCGGCTTCGCGGCGCACTGGCGGGCAGGTGTATTTCGTGAACGTCTCCGCGCATTTCAGGTGCAGCTCCGGCGAGGGCGACAGCATCAGGAATGTGAACGGATCGATTCCTCTGGTGGCGTCGCGTACTGCTTCTACGATCCGCGGAGTGAGGCTCTCTACCGTCGACCATTCACAGCAATGCAAGGCCGAGGATGCGAGGCCCGACATCGCGCGCGCATGCCCAGGCTCCTTTTCCAGAACGCGCTCGAATACAGGTATGGCTTCGCTGTAGCGACCTAGCATTCGCAAGGCGTCAGCGTGATTGTGCAGGGCCACGGCCATCTGCGGTGCCAACTCCACGGCGACGCGAAAGCACTCCGCCGCTTGCGCAATGTTGTACAGTGCGAGCTGGGCATGGCCGCGAATATAGTTGGCGATAGGGTTCTTCGGCACGACTGCGATGACGCGATCGATCAGAGCGAGTCCTTCCGCCGCCCGCCCGAGTTGAACCAGAGCGTGCGCACGCCCCATGATCGAATCGAGATGCCCGGGGACCAGTGACAGAGCGTGATCGAATGAAGTGAGAGCGTCGGCGGGGCGCGCCAGCTCGAGCAGCGCGTGCCCACGGCCGCTCAGCGCATCGATATTGCGAGGTGAAGCCGCTGCTGCCAGTCCGAAGCTCGCCAGTGCCGCCTCATACCGTCCGAGCGCCATCAGTGCATTGGCCTTCCCCGTTTCCAGAAGATGCTGACCCGGCATTGCCGCCAGCGCCTGCTCCATCGCCGCCAGCGCCTCGCTGGCGCGAAGGGTCGCGATCAGCTGTCCACACAGGCTGTAATGCGCGACGACCATTTCCGGCGCGAGGCCGACAGCCTTGCGATAGCTGACGACCGCTTCGTCGCGCCGCTCCATCGTGCTCAGCGCATTGCCGTGATTGAACCACATCAGCGCGACTTCGGGCTTCAGTTTCAGCGCTGCTTCGATCAACCGGCAACCATCAGCCGCCTCACCGCGCTGGGCCTTGATCGAGCCCAGCAGATGCAGCGCGTCCGCGTTGCCCGGATCTGCTGCGACGATGTTCTCGTAGACTGTAGCTGCCTCGTCC
>CANJPN010000485.1 GCA_947475855.1 Bradyrhizobiaceae bacterium | reverse complement strand
GGCGTGGCTCAGAGAGCTTTGGCGCGTCCTGCTTGCGACCCTCGCCTTGATGCGTCTCGCCGGCCCCCCACCAGCGACGCCTGCATTGACTGCAACCTGATCGCCCCAAACTTCACGGCCGACGAATTAATCTTTGGGCAATTAAACGTACTTCACAACTCAGTTAGACTAACCCAGTGTTATCGGTTATCAATTCGATCACTGAACTTGGAATGAATACTTCGACCGACCACGAGGAACTGCCCGGATGGACCTGCAAGCAGCTCAGTCGATGAAGGGCAAGAGAAGCGTCCTCAATCGACTGACGGTAACTTTCTGCCTCATCCTGACAGCAGGCCTCCTGATCAGTTCGCTGGCCGGTCTGAGCCGAGCACAGACGAAACAAGCCAGAACTCCCGCCTCCCTGATGGTCCAACTCTGATCCAGATCTAGTCCAACTCCCAGCTCTCTTGGTTCTACCACCTCTCCCAGCTCTCCCGCCTCTCCCAGCTCTCCCGCCTCTCACTCTCCCGGCTCATCTGCCTCCTCTCCCACAGTGGCAGTTTACTCCCATCACTTCCTGACCAACTCTTCAAACCCGCTCCCCATTGGAGCGGGTTTTTTCTGTCCGGAACCAATTTGCAACCAAGCCGGTGGTTGAAAGTGGGCAATTTCCCACAAGAAACTTCAATTTCTTCATGGTTGCTCTCCCACACAGCCGCCACGTACTACTCGAAGCATCATCTGATCCGACTATCGACAATGGAAACGCCGAGATGCCAGCCGCGAACACACCTTCGCTGACGCATCCTGCCACGTCGCCCGAGCCCTCCCGCCTCGAGACGCTGACCAAGCGTGGCGCCGGCCTGCTCGATACCATCGGCGAGTTCTGCCGGCACAAGTCGATGGCCGAATCCACCTTTGGCCGGCTCGCGGTGAACGACGGAAAGTTCGTATCCAGGCTGCGCGACGGCGCCCGCATCACGCCCGAAACCCTCGATCGGGTGACGCAGTTCATGGCCCGCCACGGGGTCGCCACCCCCGCCGATCCACCGGAACTGATGCCGCTCGTTCGGGTCGACGGCAAGTCGCGGGACGTTGCCGGAGTGCCGCCTGAGACTGAGGCAGCGACGGCGGAAACCGGCGCCAACCAAACCCGCAACTTCCGCTTCTTCGACAACCGTCAGAAATACCTGTTGTTCGTCAACACCTGCAGCGAGAAGGAGGTCGTCGCCAAGCGCGTCGGCATGGAACTCGCAAATCTCCACCCCGAGCCGCCAGCGCTGCGCATCTTCGACGCGGGCCTGGGCGACGGGACCGTGCTCACCCGAACGATGCGCGAAATGCATCGCCGGTTTCCGACCGTTCCGTTCTACATCGTCGGCAAGGAGATCAGCCTCGAAGACGTCCGCCTTTCCCTCGACAAGATGGCGGATCGCCTGTTCGAGCATCCCGCGACCGTCATGGTCGTCACGAACATGTACTACACCGAGGCGCCGTGGCTGCAGCCCCGCTCGATTACCGCGGCAAGCTCCTTCGAATGGAAAGAGGTCGCCCTTACCGGCACCACCGCCAACGAGTTCGCCGACCAGATCACCGAACTCGAGCCGTTCCTCAACAAGAACTGGCAAGCCAAGCACAGCGCCAAGACGGGCAATCCCATCTATGAGCGCCCGACCGCACTCATCATCTATCGTGACGACTACCGTTTCCTGCTCAACGACGTCATCCCCAGGCGCGGCGCGGTGCGGGCGGACTATGATCTCGTGATCGCTTCGCAACCCTATCGCCTTCGCGTACCCGCGGAGTTCAAGTCCTCGAAGGTCATCGCACCGCTGTCTCGTGCACTGCGTCCCGGCGGCCGGCTGATCGGCATCCACTCCTGCGGACGTGATCCCGGTCTGGAAATCGTGCGCAAGGTGTGGCCCGACGAAAACCCGTTCCAACATGACCGCCACGACATCCTGCGCGCCGTCCGCGCCGATCTGGGCAAAGACGCGCGCCACTTCAATTTCAACTCCTATGCCGATGCCCGATCGGTGTTTCGTTACGACATGCACGCGCTGCCCAGCGAGGTCTCCTCGAGCATCGGGACGTCGACACTGTTCGCTGCCTGGAACGCGGCAGTCTACGTCAACCAGATCGAAGACGACCGTCTGACCGAAGCTATCGGCGATCGCCGCTATCTCGACGGCACGCGGGAAGTCCTGCAGCAATACGGTGGGCTTTGGTTCAATGACGAGTCTTTCGTCGTTTCCCGCAAACGTGACTGACGCCAAGCACTCGAGCCATGAAGAACTCCAAGACGATCCCCAAGACGAACTCCAGCACCGGCAGTGCCATGACACAGACGACCCAGCAAATTGCGAACGCAGCCGAAATCGAGCGCCGCTCCGCCGAGCTGGCGACCTCCAGCTCGCTCGAAATGGGCGCTCACCGACCCGAGGACGCAGTCCGCATCGCTGAGCTGCTTCCGACAGGCACCCGCGTGTTCGTCAACCACCTGCCGCGTCACTCTCTCGAAGTGACGCTGAACAGCGCCATCGCCGTCAACCGTGCCGGACTGGAGCCGGTGCCGCACATGGCCGTCCGGCGCATCGGCTCTCGCGCCGACGCTGAAACCTTTCTCAAGCGCGCAGTAAAAGAGGCGGGCGTCTCCAAGGTTTTGTTGCTCGGCGGGGATCTCGAAACGCCGGCCGGTCCCTATAAGGATGCTGCAGCACTGCTCGCCGAGGGGCTGCTCCGAGACGCCGGCATCCGTGAGGTGGCGCTTGCTGCTTATCCCGAAGGTCACCCACGCATCGCTAACGAACGACTGTGGTCCTCACTGTCCGAGAAGATCGGCATGGCCCGCGCGCAGGGTATCGGCACCTTCGTCGTCAGCCAGTTCACGTTCGCGCCGAGCCGCATCGTCGAAATGTGCGGAAAGCTCATGCGGCTGCATCCCGATGTGCCTGTCTACGTCGGCCTGCCCGGACCGACTTCGCCCGCCAAGCTCATCAAGTTCGCTCAGGTGTGCGGCGTCAGCGCATCTCTTCGCGCAATGACGGCGCAGGGTATGGGCGCAGTTCGACTTTTCACGAATACCGACCCCATCGACCAGCTACATGCCGTGGCTCAGCATCTGGACGGCGGCGCAACGTCGAACGTAGTCGGCGTCCACATGTTCACGTTCGGTGGCATCGAGCCCACCGCCCGCTGGCTCAACAAGCAGATCGCGACGGCGTGAGAGCTTGGCTCCGTTGATGGATTAAACGCATGGTGTTTCAGAAACCCATCTTCGGCCGAGTGAGAGCCACGGGGAAACTGGAATAGACCGAGGTAAATCTCAAAAGTTTCTCTTTTGTTCCGCCCCATGGACGAGTACCCTCCGGGAAGCATGGCGGGGCCGAATCAAATGTTCATCACAGCACTCTTCGCAGGCATCGGCGGAATGGAACTCGGCCTCCATCAGGCAGGGCACCGCACGATAACGACGTGCGAGATATGGGATCCCGCGGTTGAAGTGCTGGCGCACCGTTTTCCGCTCGTCACGAACCACTTGGACGTTGCAGCTATCTCATCACTCCCGGCCAAGACCGAGTTACTTACTGGCGGTTTTCCGTGCCAAGATCTTTCCCAAGCCGGCATGACGGCCGGCATAGACGGTCGGAAATCGGGACTTGTCGGCCACGTGTTTCGGTTGCTCGATCAGCGGCCGGTACCCGTCGTAGTTCTCGAAAACGTTTCATTCATGCTGCAACTCGACAGCGGAGCTGCCATGAACCGGCTCACCAACGCATTCGAGGACCGCGGCTATCGTTGGGCGTATCGGACGGTCAATTCACTTGCTTTCCTCCCTCAAAGACGAGAGCGGGTATTCTTCGTCGCAAGCCATTGTGATCTCGATCCCGCGTCCGTCTTGTTCGCTGACGAAGCCGCGCCGCCGGATCACAAGACCGCATTGGATACTCACGCTCATGGATTCTACTGGACCGAAGGGACCCGCGGTCTGGGATGGGCGCCCGATGCCGTGCCGACACTCAAGAATGGCTCAACAGTCGGGATACCTTCCCCACCGGCGATCCTCATGCCCGACGGCAGAATCATCAAACCAGACATCAGAGACGCCGAGCGTCTTCAGGGGTTCGACCCCGACTGGACTATCAGCGCTCCTGAACGCCTTCGCTGGTCGTTGATTGGTAATGCGGTCTCTGTTCCAGTCGCCAATTGGCTCGGCAACCGCTTGAAGAAGCCGGGCCGGCACGACGTAGGCCGCGATATGGAGTGGCCCTCGAAGCACGGGTCATTCCCCCGGGCAGCCCGCTACGACGGTACTCGTCGCCACGCCGTAGAGATCAGTAGTTTCCCGACCTGGAAGAAGCGCGAGCCACTCAATCAATTCTTGCGCCACGAAGGGACACCTCTCTCCGTGCGTGCAACCGCTGGATTTCTGTCGCGTGCAGAGGCATCGAATCTGAGGTTCGTTCCTGGCTTCCTCGATAGGGTCCGAGCTCATTTGGAGCGGATGCGGCGCGAGGAAATCCCGAAAGTTGCCGTCCGCAACAAGCGGCCACCTCGCCGGAACCCCAAATCGCCAGCCCGTATCGCTGCGGAGTAGACACTGCCCCGTGTGGTTACAGATCCGACGCGAAGCTCGCTCATGCGGCGCGTGCGTCGTACGGGGACAGCGGCCGAGGATTGTGTGGCTGCGGCCTGTCGAGAACTCGGACTTTCATACAGGCGAAACGTTCGCAACCTCCCCGGCTCCCCCGATCTGGCAAACAAATCGAAGGGCTGGGTCATTTTCGTCAATGGCTGCTTCTGGCACCGTCATACCGGGTGCAAGAGAGCTACAATTCCCAAACGTAACCACAACTTCTGGAAGCAGAAGTTCGCAGAGAACAGGCGTCGTGACGCCAGAAAGATGGTAGTGCCCCAACACGTGGTGTAAGCCCACAGGCATGATCCGGAGCGCCGCGGCTCGGATTGTCAGGCGGCCGGGATTGCCGGCGGCCTGACGGTGGCATCATCGCAGAAGCCGGCCATCGTTTCCAGGCTCATGTAGCGGCGCG
>CANJPN010000484.1 GCA_947475855.1 Bradyrhizobiaceae bacterium | reverse complement strand
CTCGTTCATGAAGCCGACGAGATGCTGGATCGATCTGCCAAGCCGGTCGATTGCCCAGACCATGATAAGATCGAACTCTCGACGCGTGGCTCGTTTCGAGAGCTGGTCAAACGCTGGTCTCTTGTCGCGTCCCTTCGAACCGCTGATACCCTCGTCAGACAGCTCAGCGACGATGGTCCAGCCCTGCCGATGTGCGATCTCTCGAAGCTCCGCTAGCTGGTTCTCAACGGTCTGATTGCTTGTCGAGACACGAGCGTAGAGAGCAACTCGTCGTGCAGAACGGGGGCTGACGTGCATCGAAGCGACCTCCAAAGCTGTCGTACAATCATAGTACAGCGTCGGATGTAGTCAATAATATGCTGTTTTCAATGGTTTTTCAGTGGGTCGCTTTCTTCGTAATGCGTGGGTCGGAGGTTCGAGTCCTCTCCGCGGCACCACGACAGCATCTGTCCAACCCGGACACATATCTTCCGCGATTTCCCTCGGGTTTATGCGTAGCTCCTTTGCCAGAAATTTGGCGGAGCTTCGGCTGGACCTCTCGCGCGCGGCGTTGCTTAGCTCGGTTAAAGGCGCGCTTGCCGCATTGCGGCCCAAGCGTCGAGAGCAATGACATCAGCTACCCGTCAGACCCAGCAGTGGGGCAATCATTTCGAGCAGTCCTCGGTGTCCCGATACCGCTTTTGCAGCCAAGCCCATTTGTGAGACCGGCTCACCTACCGCGTCCACATCCTCGAATCGAATGGCGACAGCTTCAGGCTCGCCCATTCCTAGCGACGGCTTCTCCCCAAGGCCGCGACGCCATCAAACTCCCATTCAGACATAAGGCAAGAAAAGCAAGAAGGCTCCCGATATCGGGGGCCTTCTTGCTTGCGTCCGTGCTGTACTATTGCTCCGAAATCCGCTGCAGAATCTCTCCGGATTTGAAACAATTCAGATCGCAAAATCCTCGATCGACACACCGCGCTTGGTGAGTTTCTCGGCCATCCAAATCGGCCTGCGCCCCCGGCCACTCCACGTCTCGGCATGATTGTCCGGATTGCGGTACTTGGCCGCCACCGGCGCGCGCGAGACTTTTCCACGGCTACCGCCGAACACGTCATCCAGTGAAAGTCCGACTTCGGCAGCCAAGGCTTCCATTTTCGCCTTCAGATCCTGCTTCTCCGTCTTCATGCGATTGACGATGTGGGCGTCAATGCGGTGCAGGAGTTCCCGCAAATCTTTGACGTTCATTCCTTCGAGGTCATCTTTGGCCATATTCGTATCTCTCGATAAAAACAATTACGATCGGCCCTCATTAGCATGCCAACGCCCACGAATACAAAGGTCAATTCACATATTCGAACCGTATGATTTCAGCTCTGCAGCCAAAGGCCGCTTACTTTATATTTGCACAGAAAAATGGATGGATTTGTCGTTAAGCTACTGTCTTAACGAGCTTAACGAGTACTGCGAACAGAATATCAACCACGGCTGATTGCTGCGCGATTCGCGGCCCCATTGCCCGAAGCCGGCCTGGCCGGGGAAGTGCCGCCCTGGCTACTTCCCCGTTCAGGTTACTTCCCCGCCCAGTCCTCTTTCACTTCGTCGCAGCCTTCGGTGGCGAAGCGATTGATGTCCTCGACGATCATGCCCTGGAGCACGTTGAAGGTGTTGTCGGTCGCCGTCGCGGTCCACATAGCGCCCTTCACGAGCGTGGGCGCGTCGATCTTGCCCCAGTGCAGCACGGCCTTGGAGGCCTTGCCGCCTTCGAACGTCACCTTGGGCGAGAAGTCGGCCTTGATCTCCGATTTCGGCTCGCTCGCCTCCTTGCCGTCGACGGTGCAGACGAAGGACTGCTGGCCGATATCGGCTTCGACCTTCGGGCCAGCCAGCGCCTTGATCAGCATGTCGCGCTTCAGCTTGATCGGCGCGACGCAGACGACCTTGCCCCACGGCCAGGAGATGCCACCCTTACCGACGATCTTATCGAGCTGTTCCTTGCGCCAACTCTTCGTGATGTTGCAGGCGACGTCATCTCCGGACTTGCGATTATGAAGAGCCGAACAGATCTGCACCTTGCAGGCTTTCCTGGTCTCGCGCTCGGCCTGTTCCTCCGGGGTGAGTACCTCGTTCTTGCCCGACAGCACCTGGGCAGCGGCGGGACTGACCTCGACAGTGACAGTAAGCGCGACCAATGCGCCAAGCGCTAAGGTCTTCACGATATCGACAGACGGCATGCTATTCTCCTGGCACTTGAGCTTGGGATCGGGCACCACTGGCCGTCCCCCGTCACAGGGTCGGCAGTCAATCAGCGAACCGGCGCAGCAATATGGCCGTGACGCCGGGATTGCGACCAGATTCCATGTAAGCCACCCGCACGGGACCACACTGCCAGGAGCTCACGGCAAGCGAATGACATCAGGGACTTCGAACACGGCCATCAAATCCGGCATAAATCCGGATGCAGCCGGATTCGGCGTCTACGTCCACTGGCCGTTTTGCGCGTCGAAGTGCCCGTATTGCGATTTCAACAGCCACGTCCGCCACGGTGGCGTCGACGAGGCCGGCTTTCTGGCAAGCTATCTCAGAGAGATCGACAACACCGCCGCCAGAACGGGCCGGCGCGTCACCACGAGCGTGTTTTTCGGCGGCGGCACGCCGTCGCTGATGAGCCCGGCGACCGTCGCTGCGATCATCGAGCGGATCGACCGCCACTGGCCGATCGCACCGCAGGCCGAGATCACGCTCGAGGCCAATCCGTCGAGCGTCGAAGCCGGACGCTTCGCAGGCTACCGGACTGCCGGCGTGAACCGGGTGTCGATGGGCGTCCAGTCGCTGTCGGACGAAATCCTGCGGACACTCGGCCGGTTGCATTCGGCCGCGGAGGCGCGGTCGGCGATCGAGATCGCGCAGCGGACGTTCGATCGCTATTCCTTCGACCTGATCTACGCCCGCCCCGGCCAGACGGTCGATGCATGGCTGGACGAACTGGCGCAGGCCATCTCGCTGACGTCAGACCACCTCTCGCTCTATCAGCTCACGATCGAGAACGGCACGCCGTTCGCAGCACTCCACGCCAGCGGCAAGCTTCGTATGCCCGATGACCACGCGGCCGACGACCTCTATGAAGCGACACAACAGATGACCGCGGCTGCTGGGCTGCATGGCTATGAGATTTCCAATCACGCCCGGCCAGGCGGAGAGTCCCGGCACAACCTCCTCTACTGGCGATACGGCGAGTATGCAGGCATCGGGGCTGGCGCACACGGCCGGCTCGTGATCGGGGAAAAGCGTCTCGCAACGCAAGCCGAGCGCAACCCGGAAGCGTGGCGGGCTCGCGTCGAAAGCCAGGGCGACGGTCTGCTCGAGACCGAGACGCTGAGCCCGGCCGAGCAGGTCGACGAAGCTCTGTTGATGGGACTGAGGCTCAGCGAAGGGCTATCGCTCGACAGACTAGTCGAGCTCGGCGGACTCGCACCCAGAGGCAGGGCTCTCGGCCGCCTGACGTTCCAGGGCATGCTGGATGCCGCTGGCCCTGGCCGGATCAAGGCGAGCGCCAAGGGCCGCATGGTCCTGAACGAGCTGGTGCGGCAGCTGAGCGAAGATCTCACACCCGTTTAGTCCGCCCAGCTCCCATCTGCGCCTCATCGACGAGGTCGCTTTAACCGCCATTTCGCCCGAAGCGTGACATTTCAGTCATTTACACGCGTTCATCCCCGAACTAATCGATCCAGAACATGATGAGATCCATATACGACTGGATGATGCGGATGGCGGGGGACCGGCGGGCTCCCCATGCCTTGTTCTGGGTGTCGTTCGCCGAGAGCTCGTTCTTCCCGATCCCGCCGGACGTGATGCTCATTCCCATGATCCTGGCCAACAAAGCCAAGGCATGGAGCTACGCTGCCCTCGCAACCGTCGCTTCAGTGATCGGTGGCGTAGCCGGATATGCCATCGGATATTTCCTGATGGACACCGTGGGAACCTCGATCCTCGAGTTCTACGGCAAGACCAAAGGTTTCGAGGAGTTCAAAACACTTTTCAACGAATGGGGCGTCTGGATCCTGATCATCAAGGGCATGACGCCGATCCCCTACAAGGTGCTGACGATCACCGCGGGGGTCACCCACATGCCGCTGGTTCAGTTCATGCTGGCCAGCGTCGTGGCTAGAGCCATGCGATTTTTCCTCGTGGCGGCGCTGCTCTACTGGTTCGGCCCCCCGATCAAGGATTTCATCGAGAAGCGGTTGACCCTTGTCACCACGGTCGGTGTCGTACTGCTCGTGGGCGGGTTCATCGCCGTCAGGTACCTTTTGTAGTTATAGAGGCCGGCCGATTGCCGGCGGAGAAATGGCCCGTCCGAAAATTGCCAGTAGTCCGGCTTACCAATGGGGAGCTGCCTGCCTCTTCCTGGCGGTTGCCGTGATCCTGGGCGCGCTCGGCTTCGAGCACATCGGCAAGATTCTCCCATGCCCGCTGTGCCTGGAACAGCGGTGGGCCTACTATGGAAGCATTCCCGTCGCCTTTATTGCGCTGGTGCTGTTGTCCGCTGGTCATCCGCGGGCAGCCGCTGGCCTGTTCGGCCTCGTCGGCCTCGCGTTCCTGGCGAATGCGGGTCTCGGCACCTATCACGCCGGCGTCGAATGGGGATTCTGGGCAGGCCCGGATACCTGCTCGGGTGCACCGGCAGTTGCCCAAGCGGGCGGCAACTTTTTGGAAACATTGAAAAATACGGATAGAATCGTCCGCTGCGACGAGGCCGCCTGGCGCTTTGCCGGGCTATCGCTCGCCGGCTGGAACGTCGTCGCCAGCCTGATGTTATCCACAGCCGCCATCAAGGCAGCGATCAGCGCGCGTGATCACGAACTATACCTTTGATTGTTTTTATGTATTGAAATCAAAACGATAACTCACAAGACACCCCGCAGGCCGAAGCCTGAAGCCTACCGATAAATAGCGGTGTCAAGGCGCATTGAGCGGAACCTTCGCTCTTTTGCGGCTCCCCGACACATTTCCGCCACGCCCAACCTATTAATTCTCCCTTGTTCGCGGAACACGAGTGGAACAAACCTCCGG
>CANJPN010000483.1 GCA_947475855.1 Bradyrhizobiaceae bacterium | reverse complement strand
TAAGTCGATCTCGAGGGCCGCCAAGGAAGCGAAACGATAAAGCTGCTCACTGAAAGCAAGCGGCCAGCGTTGGTCTGGCGCGGGTGGGTTTGGCGAATCTCAGGATTTCAACTCTCGGGTAATTTCCGCGGTGGCCCTCAACAGGGCTTGTCCGCAGCGTGACTCGACCCGGGGCGAAAAGCGGCCACGGGGGATTGCGACGTGCAGCGCTGCGACCGGCGCGCCGGCAGGATCATATACTATTGTCGCGACGGCCAGAGATTCTGGCGAGAAATCCGCGGGCATCGAGACGAGGCCGGTGCGGCGGGCCTTGCGAATGTCTTTCCAAAGATTGTCGAGGTAGGCTGGACCGACCTCCCCCTTGCCGGTGGGGCGATGTCGCTTGAGGTAGGCTTCGATTTCGTCATCCGACATCACAGCCATGAACACGCGGCTGGCGGCACCGGAGCGGAGCGGGCGGGGCTCACCTATGCGGCGAGACGAGCTGATGGCGTTGGTGCATTCGACCGCATCAATATTGACGCGGTAATCGCCGTCCCGAACGCTTAGCACGACCGTCTCGTTGAGCATTTCGGTTATCGCGCGCATGACAGGGCGCGCCTTGGCGTGAACATCGATGCCATCGAGCACGGCCATCGCCATGTGCAGCGGCGCTATGCCGAGCCGATAGCTCGAGGTCGACGCGTCCTGGGCGACGAAGCCCTGTTCGGCGAGGGTGGATAGAATGCGGAACGCCGTCGCCTTGGAGAGGCTTGCCTTCTGCGCGACCTCGTTCAGGGTTGCGGGGCGGGTAAAGTGAGAAAGAGCGACGAGAAGAGCGGCTGCACGGTCGAGTACGGCAATCTTGCCTATCTCACGGCTGCCGATCTTGGCGGTTCTTTGTCTGATTTGAGCGCCGACCTTGAGGGCCGACGATTTTCGCTTCGCTTTGGTGCGGGTCATGCGGCTCCGACTTGTATCGTCTTTCCAATTTCCATGGCCTGATACTATGCGGTGTTGGCTGGATCGACTAGATATGCGGCGCCAATAAGCAGAAAGGCTAATGGGGGAGGAGGCTGAATGACCGACGGCACGGGGATGTTTCGTGGGTGTAAGACTGCGGGAGTGGCTGCAGCGGCTCTGGTGTTGTCGGTCTCTGTGCCGGCAGCTTCTCAGGATTTCTATGATGGCAAGCGCATTACGATCGTGACCGGCGGAACCGCGGGGGCGGGGCTCGACGCTTATGTCAGGCTCATCGGCCGGCACTACAGCCGTAACATTCCCGGTCAGCCGCCGATCATCGTGCAGAATATGCCGGGGGCTGGAAGCTACACGACTGCAGAATACATCGAGACGCAGGCGCCAAGGGACGGCACTGTGCTCGGCTCCGTGTTTCCAGGCGCGATCATGGCTCCGCTGCTCGACACGCAGAAGCCGCGGTTCGATCCCATGAAGTTCGTTTATCTCGGAACGGCGGAGACCGGGCCGCGCCTGTGCGTCAGTTGGCACAGCTCGAAGGTGAAGACCTTCGAGGACATGATTTCCAATAAGCTGATCGTGGCTGCGTCGCAGTCCGGCGGCTCGTCTCGCGATTATGCGCTGATGGTCAATTCATTGGCGAAGGGGCAGATGCAGCTCGTCTCCGGCTACAAGGGCGGGGCCGACATGTTCCTGGCTGTGGAGCGCGGCGAGGTCGAGGGGTTGTGCGCATTCGACTGGTCGACGATCAAAGCCGCGCGGCCCGATTGGGTGCGCGACAAGAAGTTCAATCTACTCGTTCAGTTCGGGGTGGTGCCGGACAAGGAATTGAGCTCGCTCGGCGTACCGGACTTCAAGGTGCGGGTGCCGGTGGCTGATCATCCTGTCGCCGATCTCGTTGTCGCCCAGCAGATTTTCAGCCGGATGTTCTTTGTTCCGAACGCGGTTCCGGCTGAACGGGTGAAAGTGCTGCGTGATGCGTTCATGAAGACGATGGCCGATACTGCTTTCCGGGCGGAAGCGGAGAAGCAGCAGATGAACGTCGACCCGCTGGATGGCGAACGCGTGCAGCAGATCGTGCAACAGATCTACGCGTCGTCGCCGGAAGTCGTGGCGCGGGCGAGGAAGGCGTTGCAGCCTTGAGGTTGCGGGCTTCGTCTTGGGGTCGTGCTCGTGGTCGTTGCGAAGTTGTGTCGTTGCGAAGTTGTTGGCGTCTGCCAATGCTGCGGGATATGCTTGCAGGGAGAGTGATATGACTTAGGAGTGCCGGCCGATGCATATCGTTGCCCGCAGTATCGTTCTTACTGTTCTTGCTGTTCTCGTGCTTGAGGCCAGTGCTGGCGCTCAAGCTCAGACCGATTGGCCGAAGCAGCCGATCAAGATCATCGTCGGTCTCGCACCGGGTGCTGCCAATGATGTACAGACACGGATCATCGCGCAGAAACTCGCCGAGCGTGTTGGCCAGCCCGTCATCGTGGAAAACCGGACTGGCGCGGGCGGTACCATCGCCGCGGAGTATGTCGCGCGAGCGGCACCTGATGGCTACACACTCTACAATGCTCCGACCTCAACGATCACGATCAATCCGGCCGTTTACTCAAAGCTACCCTATCATCCGCCGCGTGACTTCGTGTCGATCACGCAAGTGTCCGTCTATCCGCTTTATCTGACGGTGAACGCAAATCTACCGGTGGCGAATCTCAAGGAGTTGATTGCGTACGCCAAAGCAAACCCAGACAAGGCCAACCTGGCCACGCCGGGCGCGTTTTTTGATCTGATGGCGGCAATGCTGAAAATAAAAGCCGGCGCTGATTTCGTCTCGATCCCATTCAAGAGCACGCCGGAAACCATGCAGGCTGTGCTCAATGGCCAGGCGATGATCGCCTATGTCGAGTACAATACGCTGGCTCCACAATTGAAGGCTGGCCGCGCGAGGGCCTTGGTGTCGACGGGCGCGAAGCGATCGACTGAACTTGCCAGTGTGCCGTCGATTGCAGAGGAGGGATTTCCCGACGCGGTGGCCGAGGCCATCGTCGGTATCGTTGCGCCAAAAGCAACACCGAGACCGATCGTGAAGCGTCTCGAGCAGGAGATCAACGCGATCATGAAAATGCCAGAGGTAATAGAGCGCTGGCAGCAGATGGGTTTCCAAACGCTCGAGAGCAGCTCGGAAGCGTTTGACGAGTTGATCGCGCGGGACATCAAGCGATGGTCCGAGGTTGCCAAAGCGGCAAACATCAAGCTCGATTGAGACGGTCTGCAGTTTGATCCCGATCAGATTACGGGCGGCGCGTCGGGTTGGCGCTTGGGGTGGGCCGAGGAAAAGCGTTCGTCGGCCATGCAGCGCTCATAGATGCGTTTGACCGTGGGGTGGCCGTCGATCGTGCCGCCATAGAAAACGACAGTGCCGGTGCAGTGGCTGGCGAGGCAGATGTCGGCGAGACCAGGCGTGTCGCCGTGGCAGAATTCGCCGGTCGCGTTGTTGGCTGTGAGCAGCGTCTCGTAGGCATCGAGGCCGTCCTTCTGCCATTTTCGCGCCCAACCGACAACTTGCTGGTCGCTCGCGCCAAACTGCTGCGTCAGGTATTTGCGGATGCGCGGAACGCTCAGGGGATGGCTATCGGCGACGGTAATCTGCGCCAGTGCTCGGACCCGTGCGCGGCCTGCGGGATCCATCGGCAGCAGCGGCGGCGAAGGCCAGCGTTCGTCGAGATATTCGATGATGGCGGTCGACTGAGTGAGTACGGTGCCGTCGTCGTCGACGAGAGCTGGTACAGCCATCGCCGGGTTGATCTTGCGGAATTCCGGCTGGGACTGGTGGCCCTTCAGCAAGTCGACGTAGATCGGTTCGGCCTTCAGGCCCTTGATGTTCATGGCGATGCGAACGCGGAATGTCGCCATGGAGCGCCAGAAGGTGAAGAGCTGCATTCGCGATTCCTCATTCGATCAATGTGCTGGCGATCAAGATGCTGGCGCCGGTACGCGCTGCTGTCGGGACGCTTGGGGTGGACATAGCATCCGGGCAGGCGGCGTGGCAAAGTGCTGCCAACGATACAACGAGGGAGGAAGCCATGACGGTTCAAGCAGTGCTTCGGCTGGCAATTGTCTCCGTCGGCGCGATGCTCGCGGCGAATTCCGCCAACGCGCAAGGCGCGCCGACGCCCCGCGAGGGGACGTGGACGGCCAAGGATTTCCGTTTTCACACCGGCGAGGTGATGCCGGAAGTACGAATGGGTTATCGCACTGTCGGCGATCCTAAGGGCGAACCCGTCATTGTTCTGCACGGCACGGCTGGTTCGAGCGCCGGTATGCTCACGCCAGACTTCGCGGGTGCGTTGTTCGGGCCCGGCCAGCCGCTGGATGCGACGAAGTATTTCATCATCCTTCCCGATGCGATCGGTCACGGGAAATCGTCGAAGCCTTCAGACGGGTTGAAGACAAAGTTTCCGAAGTACAACTACGACGACATGGTTTCCGGGCAGTACAAGCTCGTGACCGAAGGCCTTGGGGTGAAGCATGCGAGGCTCGTGATCGGCAACTCGATGGGCGGGATGCACACGTGGATCTGGGGTGTCACTTATCCCGAGTTCATGGACGCGCTAGCGCCGATGGCGTCGCAACCGACGCCGATGGCATCGCGAAACTGGATGATGCGGCGGCTGATCATCGACACGATCAAGAACGACCCGGACTACAATGGCGGCAACTATACGTCCCAGCCGAAGTCGATGAAGGCGGCGGCGGTGTTCTTTGCCATCGCCACCAACGGCGGAACGCTGGCCTTTCAAAGCCAAGCGCCGACGCGGGCCGCGGCCGACAAGCTGCTCGATGCGCGGTTGGCGGCGCCATTCACAGCGGATGCGAACGATTATCTGTATTCGTGGGAGTCGTCGGGCGACTACGATCCTTCGGCGAAGCTGGAGCGGATTTCGGCGCAGCTGCTCGTTATCAAGTCGGCCGTGAAGTTTGGGGCGATCAGGTTGCAGTCAATGCAGGCGTCGCTGGTGGGGGGCCGGCGAGACGCATCAAGGCGAGGGTCGCAAGCAGGACGCGCCAAAGCTCTCTGAGCCACGCCAGCAGCCTGGCGAAGTTGTAACCT
>CANJPN010000482.1 GCA_947475855.1 Bradyrhizobiaceae bacterium | reverse complement strand
ACGATCAATCTGGATGGCAAGGTTCCTCTGCTGACCGGCATGCGTGTCGATACGTTCTTCCGGAAGTGAAGTTTCCGAAAGTTACGCGGCTCGGTGCGTGAGCGCGGTCCGGCTGGACGCCAAGCCTGTGGGGGGACCTCGAGGCCGGCAAGTCTCGGCAGGTTGCCTCCTCGGGCTGCCTCCTCGGGCTATGCTGGCCGCGCTGCGTCCGCTATTCTGCAGTTCATGGACGACGCAAGCCAAACATCCGAGCCTTCAGACATCGCCCGCGATCTCCTCGCCTGGTATCGAGCGGCAGGGGTCGAGGACGCTGTCGGTGAGGAGGCCATAGATTGGTTTGCTCGCGGAGATGCGGCACCGGGCAGGGGTTTTCGTCTCGCTTCTCGAGCCGGTCAGTCGCCGACCGGGCTTGCGCCACTGGCGGGTGCCCCTTCGTCTCAACAAGAATCGTCAGATCGGCCGGCTGAGCCCCGGGTTCGGCCAACGTTGCTGGGTGGGCCGGCACAAGCAACCGGAGTGCAACCCTCAGACAGCGTGCGGCAGTTCCCGACGGCATCGCCCGACGAGGCGGTCATGGCCGCCCGTACGGCTGCGAGCACGGCCGTTTCGCTGAACGATTTAAAGACGCGTCTCGAAGACTTCAAAGGCTGCGGGCTGAAAGCGACGGCCAAGACGTTGTGCTTCTTTCGCGGTGCCGAGCGGGCGCGCCTGATGCTGATTGGAGAGGCGCCCGGGCGCGACGAGGATCTGTCGGGCGTGCCATTCGTAGGACCGGCTGGTCAGTTGCTGGACAAGATGCTGGCGGCAATCGGTCTGTCGGATGCCAACGTTCACATAACGAACACTGTTTACTGGCGTCCGCCGGGCAATCGCACGCCAAGCCCGCAAGAAACGCAGGCCTGCCGGCCGTTTCTCGATCGTCAAATCGCGCTGGTGCAGCCTGATGTGATCGGCCTACTCGGCGGTGCTGCCGCGAACACGGTGCTCGGTGTTCCCGGTGGAATCATGAAGCTTCGCGGCAGTTGGCGGGAGATCGAGATCGGCGATCGAAAAATCAGGGTGATGGCGATGCTGCATCCCGCGTTCCTGTTGCGGTCTCCGGCCAACAAGCGGCAGGCTTGGCGAGACATGCTGGCGCTCATCGATGGGCTCGAAGCCGGCAAGTGAATGCGATGGAAATGGCCAACCTGCAGTGCGCGCGTTGAGTGATCCGTGTGGCAACTTAGTCATGCCCCCGGAATGAAAACCGGCTATTGTGCGGCACGACCGTGTTTGAGAGCCAGCGGGAAAAAAAAGCATTTCGATGCTCTGCTCGTAGTGCTTTCAGCGAGTGCATTCCTGTAGTCGTTGCGAATTGGGAGACGTAACCGATGGGACCTGGTACTGAGGTCAAACGGATGGCTCTGGTCATCGGCAACGGCGCCTATACAGGCGCGTCGCCGTTGAAGAACCCGGTGCACGATGCCGTAGCAGTCGGCAAGAAGCTCGTCGAAATGGGCTTCGAGGTTCGCACCGAGACGGATGCGACCGCCGACAAGATGCTGCGGTCTCTCAGCGATTTCACGCAAGCCTTGACCGAAGCAGGAGCCGACGGGCGCCCTACGGCGGCGGTGGTGTTCTACGCCGGCCATGGTGTGCAGGTCGATGGCGAGAACTATCTGTTGCCGGTCGACGCTCAAATCCGCAACAAGCTCGATCTCCTTCATAGCGCGGTCGGTTTGCAGATCGCATTGCAGACGCTGAGTTCCGTGACCAAGACGTGCGTGGTGCTGCTCGATTGCTGCCGCGACAATCCGTTGCCGCGTACGTTCGGTGGTGCAACTCGCTCTGCGTCGGCAGCGCACGGCCTCGCGAACGTGCAGGCTCCTCCCGGCGTCTACATCGCCTTCTCGACTCAGCCGCATTTCGTGGCGCTCGACGGTGCCGGCGACAACAGCCCCTTCACCGAGGGGTTGGTGCAGTTCATGGGGCAGCCGGGCAAACACGTCTCGGACGTGATCATGGATGTCCGGCGTGTCGTCTACGAAAAGACCGGTGGTCAGCAGGTGCCGTGGGATCATTCGGCGCTGTTCGAACCGTTCCGCTTCGTCGCCGGCGACGTCACCCGTCTCGAGGGGCTGAACGACGAGCAGCGTCAAAGCGTTCTCCAGCAGGAGGGGGAAGCGCGGGAGGCGAGTTACTGGCAGGTTGTCCAGAACAGCAAAGACGTCGGCTTCATCCATAGCTTCGTGACGCAGTTTCCGAACAGCAAGTTTCGCGCGGGCGCGCTGGCGCGCATCGACGAACTCAAGGCGAAGACGCAGTTCCGGCGGATGGCGCGGCTGTTCGGCATCGGGTTGGCCGTCGTTCTGGCCGGCTGGCTGTTCAGCCTTTGGGCTTTGACCAAGACGCTGCCGGATACCAACATCGCCATGGGCGACATCGTCAATCCGGACGACGGCGAGCCGGGCTTCGAGGGTTCGTATCTCGGATGCCGGCTGCGGTGTGTGTTCGACCGGTTCGACAAGCCGTGCGTAGCGTTCTCCTATGATCGTTCGGCACCGGCTTCGACGCAGGCGTCCGTTCCCGACGACAAAGCCAAGGCGGCAAGCGGCTCGGCGCCTGTCGGCCGCGAGCTTCAGGTCGGGATGCGGCGCTGCTTCCCGAAATACGCGGCGGACTACTACTGGAACCCCAGTGAGACGCTGTCGGAAGCAGTCGACTCGGAGATCATGCCTACGTTCTTCAGCAAGCCGCCGCAGCCCAAGAAGAGTCCTTACCGGATGAGCTGGTACCGGACGCTGGCGGGGGAGCCGGTCGATCTGGCGGATATGCTGAGCAAAGGCGACGTCGACTACAAGAACGATCCCAAGACGGGGCGGACGAGCTGGGCGCTCGATGCAGGCGAGTGTCAGCAGACGTGCATCGAACTGGGGGATAAGTGCCGCGGGTTCGCTTACACCTCGATCGCGAACCGATGCGAGCTGTTCAAGGGGGTCCGCGGGGTGATGCGGGACCAGGCGAGCGGCAGGCCGGTCTATATGCCGGCAACAATCAGCGCCTGCGACGATCCCAAGGCGTTGATCGACCCGCAAACCAAGGAAAGCGATTGCCCGCCTCGTAACTCTCTGGTCCAACAGGCACCCAGGCGCTCGCCGGACGCGTCAAGTTCCAGCGAGCCGGCACGGAAATAGCTCAGGGCAGGGTGCGACAGGAGGACGTCGGATGGATCAGGGTACGCTCATCAAGGAAGCCAAGCGCCTCGCCAACGAGCGCGTGACGCCGAATATGGACATGGACGAGCGGATCGACGTGCTCGAGATGACGATGGCCGAACTGCTCGACATCCAGATCATGCGGCCGCCGCTCGGCCGGGTGACGACCTGGGCGTCTGGCGGTACGGGGAAGGCCAACGGCAAATGGCTGATGGGCGACGATCCCCGGTTGCCCAAGATGCCTTCGAGCCCGACGCTGATCGACTTTTTCCGATATCGCCTGCTGCTCGATCCGCGTGGCGGCAACCATCTGTTGCAAAGCGCCAAGCTCGCGAAGGACAGGGGCCTGCCGGAGAAGCTCGTCCTCGCCTGCCTGCTGCACGACATCTCGGTCGTCGGATTCATCCGAACCGATCACGGCTACTGGGGGGCGCAACTGATCGAGCCCTATGTGGACCCGGAAGTGCACTGGGCGATCAAGCATCACCAAGCCTTGCGGTTCCGGCCGGATCCGGAACTGGGATACGAGTATCCCAAACAGTATCTGGAGAACTTCGTCGACGGGTATGAGCCACCCGACTACATCAAGCGGGAATGGGACGCCTGCCGTAAGCATAAATGGTATGGCTCCGCCATGCAGGTTTGTCTCAACGATCTTTATTCGTTCGACCCGTCCAAGACGGTGACAATCGACGAATTCGAGGACATCGTCGGCCGCAACTTCAAGCAGCCGGCGGAGGGCCTCGGGTTCGACGGCTCGCCGGTCGCGCATATGTGGCGGACGATGATCTGGCCCAACAATTTCCTCTGAAGCCGGAGCGCTTCGGGCTGGCCCCTCGAGCAGGTCTTCGCATCGAGCGCTAGGTGGCGGCCGTATGTTGCTGGCGGCTATTGGCGCGCCGGTGACCGCCGCGTACGCTCAGGTGCCATGTCATTTCTGCCGGTTCGAACTTTCAAGCCATGAAATTCGGCGTTTCGAACGGAAATTGAAACCATGTTTCATATCCCACCGTATTCGGCCGACTTGACCAGAGGCCCTTCAAGGCCTCAATTGCGGCATTCGAAACCTCATTGAACCTTTGGTCCGGCTCGGGGGCGCCCCGGGGGACGACAGCGGAGAGCGAGCATGGCAGACAAAAAGGTGCAGTTCGAAGAGCGGATCACCATCGATGGCAAGAATGTCATCCTGAACCGCACGACCAATCCGACCCAGACCAGCCACGGGGTTCTCGAATACGCCGAGATCTTCAAGCTGATCAACGTATTCACGGACAAGTTCAACCCGACGAATATCGACAAGGGTGACGGCACGCCGCTGCGCCTGTTCGAGTCCAAGCATACGCGCCTCGAGGTTTCCAAGCGGCGCAAGCACGACATGAGCTTCTGGCATCGCAACATCGATGCTCACGAGATCATCTTCTGCGTGCAGGGCGCGCTGAAGTGGGAGACGGAGATGGGTACGCGCATCATGAAGCCGGGCGACATGATGATGATTCCGCGCGGCATCGCGCACCGCTCCATGCTGTGCGAGGAGTCTACGGCCGACAACGTACTGATCGAGCTCAAGGTGTTCGAGGAACTCAAGTACGTCGGTCCGGCTTGATCCATTCGGCGTAGGGTGCGGTAGCGAAGCCTACCGCACCTTCGCACGTGTTAATGGTGCGGTGCGCGCTGGCGCGCTACCACACCCTACGTTGGCTCCGATCTCATCTCATGAAGAACACATCGAAATCCAAGAAGGCCGATCTCCTGATCAAGGACATCGGCTGGTTGATCACGGTCGACAAAGGCCGCCGCATCATTCGTGACGCGGCTATCGCCGTCACGAAAGGGCGGATCACGGCGATCGGAAAGTCGGCGGAACTGGAAGCCGCGTT
>CANJPN010000481.1 GCA_947475855.1 Bradyrhizobiaceae bacterium | reverse complement strand
GGACGATATTGCTCCATCGCCGAAACCAGCGCACCCGCGGTAAGGCCCGTGAGCATGGAGAGCGGCGCAAATGCGGAACTTCCCTCGGCAGACCCCGCCCCTCGACCTGCATTGACATGATCGGCACGCGCGACGACATCGATGAAACGGGACAGAAAAACCGTATGCTGTTGCACGAACTCACCTGTCGCCGCGAACACGAGCAGGCTCGAATGCTCGCCTGCATTGGCCAGCGACACCAACTGCCCCCGCTTGTCGAGCTCCGAAATCAACGGTTGAGAAGCGACAACTGCATCGATCTCACCGCGTGACCATGCTTGAGCCATCTGTTGAGTCTGCAAATTGACCACACGGATTGCAGAGAGTGTCCCCCCCCATCGCTTCAGACTTTCCAGCAGCCTGAAATGCGGTGTCGATCCGAACGGTACAGCGATCACCTTTCCATGCAGGCTCTTGGCCTCGCCCGGCTTGAAGGCGATGCTTGGGCCCAGCATCAGTCCCTCACTTTCGGCCGCCCCGCAGATCACCGAGAAGATTTTGAGATCGAGCCCGCGCACGATCGAAGCTGCTGCGACGCTGATACCGATCAGCCCGATGTCGACACGCCCAGACGACAGTGCCACCGCCAGCGAAGAGTCGGTATCATGTGGAAACCAGCGGATCGTGCGCCCGGTCGCCATGTCGAAACTGCCGTCGCCGATCTTGCCGGCCCATGCGCCCACCGCGTGTCGCACAAACCCTACATTGAGCGATCGCAGCGGCGTGCCGGAAGGCCCACGATCTGCAGCGCCCGGCTGTTGCGCTTGGGCCGCGCCGCTGACACCCGCCCACGCGAGCGCGACCAGCAGCAGCGCCGCCAACGCACTGGAAAAATGACGGCAGCCCATCATGTCGATCACCGCCGCCCGAGAGCGACGAGCCGTGCCGCCGCCACCGGCGAGCCCAACGCTTGCGCATGCTCATACCAGCGAACCGCCTGACCGAGATCGGCCGACCGGTCAGCCATGCCGAGGCGTTGGACCTCGGCTGGATCATACGTTTCTGCGAGCCGCAGCGCAGCAGCGACACTGCCGGACTCGGCCGCCGTCCGCAGCAGCGTCCGGGCAGCCTCGACCTCTCCGGTATCGAGCAGCAGCTCTCCACGCGCCTGCAGCCTCAGGATCGTTGCTTCGCTACCCGCTGATGAAGCGACGCCAGCCGTGGCAGGAGCCAAGATCGGCGAATTGGCGACGAACGAAACACTCGTTTCCGACAGAATGCTCCCGTCGACTTTGGCGAGCTGCACCTTCACGTCCGCCGCGCCATTCACGCCTTCGTTGACCTCGACCTCCAGATCGCCAACCTGCTGCGCTGGCAACAACCAGATATCGTTACCGATTGCCCCACCCTTCGAGAATGTCATCCAGGCAGGCACCTGCCGGAACACAACGAGAAGTCGTTGAGCCTCGCTGGGTTGAGCGTCCACGCGCACATCGATGGACCTCCGTTCGCCGGCCTTCAGCTCGATCCGAGAAGCAACCCGCAATCCGATCTTGTCGCTTGCTGAGGCCGACTGCGCCAAATCCGTCGCACCAGCGACAACCTGCTTCGCCGGCTCGCGCTTGGTTTCGACGTCCGCCGGACTGATATTGGCTGGACCGCCCGAGGCGGTCATATCGGTCCTTGCGCCCGCAGATGCATTGTCGGTTGACGCTCGCCTGCCCTGGCCCTCGCCCACCTCCCCCGCACGCTCAGCCGCTGAATTCCTCAAGGGCTGTTCGGCCGTTCCCGGTGACGGCCCCGTCGAAACCGATGACAATTCAGGTAAAGGAGCGCGCGCGCCCACTGCACCGCGATCACGCTGGCCGAACGGATCAAACGCGACGATCAGCCCAGCAGCCGCAATGATTCCAAGCGCGAAAGACATGCCAGCCACCGCGACACCGGGCCTGCGTTTCACAGGTAGCGGTTTAATCGGCGCCGTTGCCGACGCTGCATCATTCCCGGGGACATCTATCGAAATCGCGGACCGGGAAAACTCTGGATTCCCCTGCCCAATTGAAGCTTCGCCAACTGTCGGCGGCGCTGCGTTTGGGGACGGCGCGCCGCGACTCGATCTGAGCACGAGCAACGGCGGGCCTTCACGAACCGGCTCATCCCCGATCGCGTTGCCCGCACTCTCCGCCAACTGAAGCCCGTCGCGCGGCGTCTCGGCGTCGCGCGAAGCGGCTTCCTCCAGCTTTTGCAGAAGTTGTTTGATTACGACGATGTCATCGGAACGGCCGGAACCGTCGGATTCGATACTCATACCAGACCGTGCCCCTGCAATCCCCGCCGAGAGCACCCAACGCGCTCCCCCGATGGTGCAATCCCCCCGAACCGGCCACCTCAGATTGATAATCCGCCGGCAATCACCACGCAACCTCTCTTATCGGGCACAGCGAGCCATTCATCAACGGATTCGGGCGCCGCTGTGACACGACGCCCGACAATTCCAGTATTGGATCAGAGAAACAGCGCCAATCGCTACCGGCGCGCCATCGATGGCGGCGGTGCGGGTGGTGTTGGCCGCTGCTGGATAACAACGGCTTCGGTTGTTCGCATCGCACCAGAATCGATCTGCCGTTCGCGCCAAGATATTGTGTCGTAGCTAGACGAATACCACTCGTCGGTGCCGAACAGCCACGTGAGGAACGTTTTCTTGCGAACCGCGCGCTTGGCCAGTGCCGAGTGGATTGCAGCGATCTGCCCTGCCATGCTTTCGATCTGCGGCAGATTCTTCTGGTCGGTCTCCTCGACCGCCTTCAGACGATTGTTGATGACGCTCAGGTCGCCCGTGCTGTCGAGCCGCCACTGATCGAGAGCGCCCGCCAACGTCTGCTGGTTCGCATTGAGCTTCAACAGCGCTTCATGCACCTCGCCCAGATCATTCTCGTATGACCCGCGCGCCGTAACGCTGGTCTCTGCGTACGCCGACAGCGAACGCTCTATCTGATCCAGCCGGTCGATAGTCTGGCCCTTCTGGCCGCCCATCGTCTCCTCGAACGAGCGCAGCCGTTCGCCGATGAAGGAAACCGTCCGCCCGGTCTCCGAAGCGCGATTGTCGAGCGTTCGCTCGAGCCCCGCCACCCTCACCTCGATGCCCGACAGCAATTCCGTCACGGGGCCCATTTCGAGGCTCTGTTCGACAGACGTCTTGACGCTGCTCTCGATCTCGCCAAGTCGGTGTTCGACACTCGTGAAATCCACTTTGACTTGCTTCTCTTGCGAATCCGCGAGCTTGCGCTCTAGGCCGGTCATCCGGTCGAGAATGAGTTGGAACGTACGCTCCAGTGTCTCGACCTTGCCGCCAAAGCTCGTGATGGCTTCCAGCCGCTGCGACACCAGCGGCGACAGCGTTGCCTCGACAGGCCGTTGCGATGTCTGCTCCACCGATTGCAGACGGTCGGCGAGAATCGCCGTTGCCCGCCCGATATCTGCAAGACGCCCATCGAGCCCGCGCTCGATTCCAGCCAACCGGTCGAGCAGCGCCGGCGACGGGCCACTAGCCGGCGCCGAGGGATCGTTCGCCAGCCTTTCGATCATCCGTTCGATGCCCGCGATCCGATCGAGAACGATCGGCGAAATCGACTGGTTCCGTCCGGCATCGGCCAGCCGTTGATCAATCATCCGCTCGATCATGTCGATCCTGTCCAGCACCGCGCCAGGAAGCTGAGCCGCCTCGCTGCGCGACCTCACGACGGAATCCTCGAGCGCGGCGAGCCTTTCTGTGAGCCCACCCCTGAACCGGCCCGTATCGTCCGCCTGCGCGGCCGTCGTCCGTTGCAGATCGCCGACCAGTGACCGAATGGTTTTGCGGTCATCCGCGAGATCGACACCCAGATCGCGCACCGCACGCTCCAGCGAATCGATGCGTGCATCCTGGAAGCTGTCGACAACCGTCGTCGGCTGCGGCTCGCGCGCTATGGGGCGCGTGTCGCGCAGCGGCTCACGAACCGGTGGCAATGCATCACGCGACGTTGATGCGCCATAATAATCTTGCGCGCCCGACTGGCTGTAACGGGACCGCTGAGCTGGCTGTGGCCGGCTGAGATGTGGCAAGGGGTCGAGACGCAGATCGGACGGTCTGTGATCAGACCCGTTACGGCCATTTCCACTCCAGACGTTCGCGTGCCGGTGCAACAGTTGCAGGCCAGGCAAATCGCGCTTCATGTCGAACAGCACGTGCAGGATATCGTCGACCGTCACCGGTGTCCGGCGCGGATAGGCGTGATCGGCGGCAAGCCGCAGAGCCTCTTCCATGCCTTCCGAGCGCTTCGGTAACGCCGACGACGTCGTGGCAGGAATGTCGTTGGCGATTGCAGCCCCACTCTCCCGGCGCAGCGAGGCGACGCTGAGACCGCGAGCCTCCAGAACCTGCGCTGCATGCTCATTGAGCGTCAGCGCGTTTATAAGATGTTCGAGCCGCACTTCCGGCGCTCGATGCGCCAAAGCGAGGTCGTAAGCATGATTGCAGCAGGCCATGACATAGTCGTCGACCCAGATTGGATCCGCACGTCCACCTTTGTATACGGCGGTACGGGTCCACCAGTTCGCCTGCTCGCCGACGCTCGCCTCGCGGCCCGCGCTGCTCCACGACTGCGGCGTCCGCAAGTCGAGATCGTCACCTCTATAGGCCATGACCAGTCCCTGGTTAGCGCTGCCCGCGCTTCAATCTCGCCGCCTGCACAGCCTCATGCCCGCATCGCGCGAAGCTGCATGTGCCGAGAACACCCTCGCCGACAGACTAGACATTGAAACACGGCAAGGTGTTGACTGCGGCACAATATCGTCTTCTCAAGCATGAATCGAGCCAGCCACGCCGTGATCTGCGAACTTTGGTCAACGCCGCGACCATCGGTGCCGATTCGTATCCCTAATTCCCAACACCCTTTCTCTATCATCTTAGTTAAAGAAGCATTTTGTCAACGATTTCTTGAACTTCGGGGGCGTCGTTATGAACATTGTTGAGAGCCGTCGACACCTCGGCGATCTCCAGGAAGTCGTCCGCCACGCCCTCGGCGATTATCGCCTCCGCCTCGGTCGACCGGCCCGACGACACGTCCAACCAAGCCTCGAACTGTT
>CANJPN010000480.1 GCA_947475855.1 Bradyrhizobiaceae bacterium | reverse complement strand
TTGTACCACTGCTCGATCAGCGGAAAGTCCGGGTCGTTGCGCAGCGCAGCAGAAGGCCGGAACCCCGGTGATTGCGCGATCGAATAGGCCAGCAGCTTCCGGAACCGCGGGATCTTGAAATACGTCGTGTGGATCAACTCGTCGCCCGTCAGGAATGCATTGAGCGCGTCCCTGCCGCCATCCTGAAGGCGGTAGAAGCCGAGTTCACTGAGAGCAGCGCGAAACTTGGCGATCGACATTCCCGCCGCTGCGTCGCTGATCGTTGAGATTTCAGTTGCCAAGATGCGCGGCAGCGGAGGGCACTGAGCATCGAGCCAGATCGGGCTGGCGCGGGCATGCGGACTTACGTCAATCGCGGAATGCTACTTCGCGCATGCCATGTGTCACGAAAGAAGGCGCAGAGGCCGATCCTCTGCGCCTGTTCGTCATAAAAAAGGGGGCTGCCCTCGCGGCGAGACCGCTCCGGTCCGTCAGAACTTGTACGCCAACCCGACGCGCACCTGATGCATGTCGTTGGTCAGCTCCGCGAGGTTTCCGTCCTGGTTACGCAGCGAGACCATCCCGTAGTTCGAGTAGAGGTACTCGACCCTGCCCAGCAGGTTCCCGGTGAAGGCATATTCGAGACCGCCGCCGAGCACGTAGCCGTTCTGCCATTGGTTATCGTAGACGATCTGCTCGCCCGCGTTGCGCCCCTTTTGGATGTCGTTCGTGACTTTGCCGAACGCAAAGCCGGCGGTTGCGTAGATCAGCAGCCGGTCCATCGCATAACCGGCGCGCCCCCTCAGGCTGCCGAACGAACTGATCGTCGAATACGACGTATCGTTGTCGAAGATATTGTTGGCTTGGCTGGCATTCGACGAGCCTAGATCGCCCTCGACGCCGAGCACGAAATTCGGACCAACCATCACGTTGTAGCCGAGCATAGCGCCATACGCGATTCCGGTGGAGCCGATGTCGGCGTGGCCGTGATTGTTGTTGCGGTAGAAGTCGACCATCCAGCCCTGGTTGGCCGCGCCCAGAAACACGCCCCCATAGAGCCCTGTCCAGTTGTAGACAGGTGGCGCGTAGACTGGCTCGACGACGACGGGCGTGTCCTTCATCGAGCGCCGGGCTCCGCCCAGATCTGCCGCAAAGGCAGTGAATGGCGACGCGGCAGACAGCAAAGCGAACAAGCAAAGTTTAGTGCATCTAGACATCATTAGTCCCCCAGATCGGTTGAGATCGGTGTTGCCTCCGTCCCTTCCCCCGATCTGGGCCGTAGGTGGCGCTTTGGGCGAGAATGCGACGCCTGTAATGCTCAACTGGATATGAGCAGGAAGTTATAAGTGGCCGTAATATAATAAGATTATTTGCAAGGAGAATTCCGGCAATGAAAACATGTGCTTCCGCTCGATGCGGCGGTTCCAGCCGAAATGAACGTAGGCTGCATAAAGACATATGGCGAAACGAGAGTTGAACGCGCGACAACGAAAAAGGCCCTGCACCGAACGCGATGCAAGGCCCGATTTCCAGTCTGGGTGCGAGTGTGCCGAAGGGGCGATCGCCCTCACATCTTGCCGTGGCCGCGCTTGATGGTCTGGCGGATGATCGGCGCCGTGACCTTGTCGGAGATCTGGATGTTCCAGATCTCGCTTTCGCCCTGCGCGCAGAAATCGGCGAACAGCTTGGGGATCTTGGCCAGGTCTCCCGCGCGGATCTCTTGGCCCCGCAGACCGAACCCCCTGGCAATCTCCTCGAACTTGGGCCGGCCGAAGATCGCCTGGCTGTCGTCGACGTTGTCGGCGCGCAGCTTGTGGAACTCGGAGCCGTAGCCGGCGTCGTTCATGATGCAGATGAGCATGCGCAAGCCGTGCCGCTTGATCGTTTCGAGTTCCTGGATATGGAACAGGAAGCCGCCGTCTCCCTCGATCAGCACGAGCTTGCCGTCGCGTCCTTGCCTCCGTGCAGCGGCAACGCCCATCGCATACGAGAGCCCGTTACCGACCGCTCCGAATTCGCGGATCGTCGTGAAGCGGTCGGCTGGCCGGCCACGCATCTGCGCCAGCCAGAAGGCTTGGTGGCCCGTGCCGCCGACGATATCCCAATCCTTCGGAATAGCCGCGTCGAGTGCGCTGATCGCATCGCGCGGATCGAGCAGGCTGGGCTCGATCTCGAACGGCATGGAATCCGCTGGCTCCGTCGCGATGCGATGCGCGAGCTCTTTGGAGCGTATCGCGGCCGACGTGGGCTTGCCTGCCCCCAGCTTCTTGTCGAGGCCGGCGATCAGCGCTTCGACGCCGACCAGTGCGTCGCACTTGAGGTAGATGTCGGCGGCCTTCTGCCCGTCGCGCAGACCCCGCGGAGCATCGTCCATCTGTATCGTGCAGGCCTGTGCGAAATAATGGCCTCCGCCGATGTAGTAGGAGAGGCTCGCGCCGACGGCGAGCACGAGGTCGGCCGACTCGAACATCTCCTTGCCGAGCGCCGTGAAGTAGCTGCCGGGAATGCCGACGCAGAACTCGTGATCGTGGAACAGGCCGCGCATCGGCAGCGTGTTGGCGAGAAGCGCACCGCTGCGGTCAGCGAGCTTCATCACGGCTTCTCGCGCGCCGGCGAGCGAGACGCCGCGGCCACCGATGATGATCGGCCGCTTGGCTTTGGCCAGCCGCTCCACGACATCGGCCACCATGGCGGGATCGGGGTACGCCCGTCCGGACTTGGGATAATACATCGCCGACGTCTGATAGGGCTCGTTCGACGTGTACTCGACCTTCTGCAGATCGTAGGGGATGCCGAGCACCACGGGACGGCGCTCGTACTTGGCGACGTGGAAAGCCTCGCGCACGTAGTCCATCATGCGTGGCACGCTGTGGGCCGCGATGTAGTGCGCGCCGGTCCCGGTCACGAGCGGCGCCTGATCGATGTACTGGTTGTAGAACTTGGCGCCGATCGGCGCCTCGCCGGCGAACACCACCATCGGCAGGCGCGCGCGCACGGCTGCCGGCAGCGCCGTCATGAGCTGGGTGAGGCCCGGCCCGCACGTGACCGAAGCTGTAGCGATCTTGCCGGTAGCGGCATTATAGGCTGTCGCCGCGGCCACGGTGCAGTGCTCGTGCCGCACGTGGATCGTCTGGATGCCCGGCAAGGCGGCCATGGCGGTGGACCAGTGCATATTGCCGTCGCCCATCAAGGCGAACTGTGTATCGACACCCTCCGCGACGAACGCTTCGGCGAGGGCTTCATAGATTTTGGTCATGGGGGGAACCGTTGATGCTGTCGGCGAGAAGTGCAAGCCCCCAATAAGCATTTTCGGTCGGAGCCTGCAAATGGCTGCAGCGGGCCGTACCGCGCGCTGAGCTCTGTCGCCCGAGACCGGATCCAATCCTCTAACCGTTCGCCGCTGCCCCTAATCGATCTCCATCGCCCTTTTCATCTTCGCGATGGTGGCCGGCGGCAGCGCGGCGATGCCGGCGACGAACGACTGGATGGTCTCGCCCGCGATCGGTTCGATGTCGAATTTTGCCGCCGCCGCTTCTTTCTGGAACGCCGGATCGCGCAGCGCGTCCTGGAAGGCTTTGGCCAATGCCACGGCCCGCGCTTCCGGCACGCCCGGGCCAACCACCATGGCGCGGTCGGCAACGCCGCTCTCGATCGCCTTCAGGATCGCCAGGTCGTCGCCGTCGCGGGCGAACGACGACAGCAGCGGCACGTCGGCGAACTCGGCCGATGGCTTGCTCGCCAGTTGCACCAGATGGACCAGATTGCCGCTCTTCAGCCACGGATGGTCGATCATCTTCCAGCCGTCGGCCTGCGCCGAATACCCGTGGATCTCGCCCTTTTCCATCGCCAGCCGCATCGGCGCGCCGCCTTGGTAGCCGGTGATCAGCCGGAACCGCGTACCGATCATGTTGTTCATCAGCGCGGGCACCGTATAGGTGTTCGACGACTTGCTGATCGCGCCCAGGATGACCTCCGCACGCCGCGCAGCGTCCACCGACGCGGCCGGAGAGAGATCTTTGCGCACCGTCACCGTATTGATGCCCTCGCTCCAGCCGCCGAGCCATGTCAGTTTCGCGGCATCGTAGGTGGGCTTGTCGAGCCCAAGCGGCACCCGCAGCGGAACGCCGGGGCTGGGCGAAAGGATCACCGTTCCGTCTTTCGGCGCGACGTTGTAGCCCCAGTTGAGCGCGACCATGCCGCCGGCGCCCGGCATGTGCTGCGCGACGACTGTCGGCTTGCCGGGAATGTGCCGGCCCATGTGCCGGGCGAAGATGACGGCGAACGTCGAATAGAAGCCGCCTGCCTCGAACCCGACGACGATGTTGACCGTCTTGCCCGCGTAGAATTGCGCCACCTCGTCCGCGCTCGCCGGCTTGAGCGCCAGTACGAACGCGATCGCGAAGCCGGTGAGCCTTGCCGCCGCCGATTTCGACTTCATGCACACGCCCCCTTCGTACGATTGCCCTCGATGCCGCGCTGCCCCCGCATCGCACCGGCAAAGCCACAGAACGTATACCTACGATCCGCATGGCCGAGAATACGTCGCAAGCATCATTTTCTTAAGGTGCCAGTGTCGCTCGCCAGTGTCGCTCGCCAGTGTCGCTCGCCAGCGTCGCTCTGCGATCGAACGCGCCCTGAAGCTGGAACGCCTCTGCGAACTACTCGATTTCCATCGCCTGCTTCATCTTGCCGATCGTCGTCTTCGGCAGAGCGGCCACGAACTTCACATAGGCTTCGATGGCCTCGCCGGGAATCGGATCGATCTCGAATTTCGCTACGGCCGCGTCCTTGAGGAAGTGAGGATCTCGCATCACGTCCCGGTACGCCTTGGCGAGCGCTTGCACGCGCGCTTCGGGAACGCCCGGCGCCATCGCCAGCGCGCGGTCGGCGATCCCGCTTTCGATCGCCTTCAGGATCGCCCGTTCTTCCTCGTCGCGCGCGAGAGACGACAGTAGCGGCACGCCCTTCAATTCCGGCGAGGGCTTGCTCGCCAGTTGCACCAGATGCACGAGGTTGCCGTCTCTCACCCAGGGATGATCGATCAGCTTCCAGCCGTCGTACTGCCCTGCCCAGCCGTGCACCTCGCCCTTCTCCATCGCCAGCCGGATCGGCGTGCCGCCGCGATAGCCGGTGATC
>CANJPN010000479.1 GCA_947475855.1 Bradyrhizobiaceae bacterium | reverse complement strand
CGCCTCGACCAGCGCCTCGCGTTGAACCTCGCTGAGGTCGCCCAACCGCTCGACAAGTGCCCGGAAATCCTGCGCTTTCATCGTGTCCATCCTGCCGCCAAATCACTGGTCAGCAAGGTCGCACAACATTCTGGCGGAACAGAGCCATGGAACAAGGCAGGAATAGACTTCCTGTGCACGAGTTCCTCAAAAACTCACGGAATTGCATGAAAGCTGGATCAACTAAGCGCGTCAGCATCCAGCGCCAACGCGACCGGCTATTCGAAACGAACGTGCTTCGAGAAATCGTAATCTACGCCGATATCGGCGTCGAACCGCTGAAATCTCCGTGACTGGTTTCGATCGCGATCGAACGCAACCTTCAAGAACTCGATTTGCTTCTTCCACGCCACATTCGCTTCGGCCGCGCGATAGCGGCCGGGCATCGTGTCGTTGAGAAAGCCATGCGGTGCCCGTGGATAGACGTTGATGTCGAAAGATTTGCCGTGCCGTTCGAGACAGTCGCGGAACTTGCGAACGTCGTCGATCGAGATCAGGTGGTCGGTCTCGCCGAATACGCCGAACACGGGACAGTCGATGCTCGCGATGATTTCGTCGAGCGGCCGGGTGTATTTGGGATTGACCACCCATTCGCGTGGCTGCGCCGAGCCGTACCATACGAGTGCCGCGGACATCGGTCGGCTGGCTGCGAGCACGAGCGGGTGACGGCCGGTCTGGCAGATACCCATCGATGCGATACGGCCGGTGTCGGCACGAGGGACGGCCGAGAGGGCGTCGATCGTCGCCGTCAAACCCGCCAACGCCTCCGGATCGATTATTTCATATCCGGAATCGCCGCGATGCAGCGCATCTGGATCCGGGTGCCGATAGAAGAGGTCCGGTGCGATCGAGACGAAGCCTTCGCGCGCGAACCGCTCGGCAATTTCGCAGATGTGACGCACGAGGCCGTAGCGCTCGTGGATCACGATCACGCAAGGTCGCTTGTCCGTCCCTGCGGGCAAGGCCAGAAACGCCAGCATACCACCGGTGCAGGCAATCGTCGATGTCTCGATGTTCGACAAGGCGGCACTCACTTTTTCAGGGATGAAACGGCGGCGTTCAGAAAGGACAGGTCGATGTAGCCATCGATGTTCGGGATCGTAGCAATTTCACCCATCGTCAACAGCGCATCCAGATTCGCGGCAAGGCCCTTCAGATGCAGCTCCGCATCTGGCGAAATGACGCTTTCCTTGATGAATAGATCGTAAGTCGATGTCGCCGCCTCGGGCGACACCTTGGTGTGCTTGGCGAGGATCTGGATGACTTCCGCCCGATTGTTCGGGTCATAGTAGTATCGCGTGGCGTGCACCCAAGCCTTGAGGAACGCTGTGACAATCCCAGCGTTCTTTGCCGACCACCGCACATCCACGATCAGATTGTTCTGTGCCCACGCCGGCACATATTGCGACACGCTTCCCAGATCCGCGTACCCCTGCTCCAACGCGATGAAATCTTGCGGATTGGTGAGGATTGCCGCGGCCACGGCACCTGAAGCAAGCTGGGCGAAGCGGTTGGGCGTACCGCCGCCGTAGATCAGATCGTAGTCGCCATCGGCGAGACCATTCTTTCGGGCCATGACGCGCAGGAAGTACAGCGTGACATCGGATTTTCCGCCAACCGTGATCGTCTTGCCCTTGAGTTCGCTCCAGCTCTTCACTCCCTTCGCGGCGACCATCCTGAAGGGTGGCATCGCGACCGCGCCACCGACAATGCGCAGCGGAACGCCCTGTAGCAACGCTCTCAAAATCTGATCCGTCGCAGCTTGCGCAATGTTGAGAGAACCGGCGGCAACCTGTTGCAGAACACCCGCGGCTGAGCCTACGGCATAGGTCTCGACATCGAGATTTTCAGCCGCGTACAACTTCTTTTCCTCCGCCACATAGTGCGCCGCGCTGAAGCCCGTACGGCTGGTCATGCCGAACAGGACTTTCTCGGCGGCTGGAGCCGGAGCAGCCAGACAGGTCACGGTCACAGCGACAAGCCCGCACAGCAGAACGAGGTCTGCAATCGATCGCCTCACTCGGCAGCTGGCATTCGAAAGCTTGGCGGCCATGAAACAACTCCGGGCTGATTGCAGCGAACGGCATGTCGAGAGGCGTGATTCGGAAGTTGCCGCAAATCAAGCCGCTCCCGGAATGATCCCTTTTGGCAACTTGAAACAATGCTCCGCGATATCGACGGCCCGGGTGAACCACACGCGATCGCGTCGCGGATGTTCCATGCAATGCTGGAGTGCACGCCGAAGTGGCCGTAGCCGGAACGGTTGGCCGCAAACGAACGGATGCAGCGCGACCGACATCACCAGCGGATAGTTGTCGGATTGCTCGATCATCTCGTCGAATTGGTCGACGATCATATCGGCGAACTCGCGACCACTCTGGTCGCGGTTGACATTCGTCCCCATGTCGTTGAGCTCCATCGGATATGGCACCGACAGCAAGGGACCGGCACGCGTGCGCATCCAGATCGGTTGATCGTCAACCGGCCAACCCAGATTGTGCGTATAGCCGGCTTCCGCGATCAGATCGGGCGTTACCCGCGTCTCGGCAGCACTCGGCCCCATCCACCCCGTCGGCCGCGCGCCCAAGTGCCGGGCGATCGTTTCTGTCGTTTCGGCGATTACGCGGGCCTCGTCGTGCTCCCACATGCCCGCGAGCGTTTCGGCATTGGTCCGCCCATGTGAACAGACGTCGTCGCCGCGTTCCTTGATGCGACCGATCACGTCGGGATAGTGCTCGCACACGAGGCTGTTCAACAGGATCGTTGCCGGCAGCTTCAACTGGTCGAGCATGTCGAACACGCTCCATACAGCAACGCGCAGACCATAGTCGCGCCAGGCGAAATTGCGCTGCGTCTGGATCGCAGCGCCTCCCTGAAACGGATCATTTCCCCGCCCCGCCATGAAGGCGAAGTGCTCTATGTTGAGCCCGATATAGAAAGCCAGTCGCTTGCCGTCCGGCCAGTCGTACCTCGCGCGTTTGGTGATCGGAACGTAGTCGTAGCGGCCATGGCTGGGCAGTTTCAGCATGAATTTAAAACCCCATTTCAAAATGCAGCCGGCCGCTCGGCTATGAGACATGATAGCGATCTCGCATCCTGTGTCGATGGCTCAGGTTCGAGCACGTTTGACGCAATAATGAGCGATCAGCCCGACAATCCGGCAATTTACTTGCCGAACATTTGCTTGTCATGCCGGGCGGGCTCGGCGACACTATCGTCGCGAATTCGACGAGGAACCGTCATGCAATTCGGGCTCTATGCGCCGGTGCCCCACGTCACCGTCGGAAGTGAAGAGATCGCCCGCTCGATCGCAGGGGCCTTCGATCCGATGCCCGACGGCATCATCGATCCGCAGATGACGCTCGCCAAAAGCACTATACTGGCTGCGGACGCAGCAGGCTTCGATATTGTGCTGTTTGCCGAACGGCACCGCGGTCCCGATCTCGAAGCTTGGATACTTGCGGCCGCCGTCAGTTCTTGGACGAAGCGAATAAAGACGCTGACGGCGGTGCACCCCGGTCTCTGGCACCCCACGCTCATCGCGAAGATGGCCGCCTCCTTGGACCGGATCACGCCCAGCCGCAGCGCGATCAATCTCGTCACGGGCTGGAATGAAGCAGAGGCCCGCATGTTCGGCGGCGATGTCCTCCTCGACAACGATGATCGCTACGTCCGTGCCGAAGAGTTCGTCGAGGTGATGCGCGGGCTGTGGCGCGAGACTCCGTTCTCCCACCAGGGGCGGTACTACGACGTCCAGGGATGCGAACTACTGCTCAAGCCTGCCTCGAATATCGAGATATTCACCGCCAGCAGAAGCAGCCGCGGTCTCGATATGGTCGCGCGAATTGCGGATTGGTGGTTCCTGGACTTCGACAAGAGCGCAAACACGCCGCAAGAAGTCGTAGCGAGCATTCGCCGGACGATCGCGGACATGAACGCGCGGGCCGCGCGCTATGGCCGCAAGGTTCGTTACGCCTTCAATCCGTACATCGCCTTTGGCGCATCTGCAGAGGATGCCCGCGCGCAGGCCGAGAAGCTGCTGCAATCGGCTGCCTCCGATCGCGACCGCAGTATGATGACGAGCTATATCGGGCCCGCAATGCGCACCGGCTGCATCGGACCGCCGGACGCTGTTCGCAGGCAATTGTCGCTCTATGCCGAACTCGGCGTAGAGCTCTTCTTGTTCAAGTTCCCGCCCCGCCCCGAGATCGTCCGGGACATCAGGGACGAGGTCATCACCCCCCTACGCGGGCATTGATCGCATGGAGACAACGTGAGCACGAGCACTGGATTGAGAGCAGGCGATGCGGTCATCGTGACCGGTGCCGCGCAAGGCATCGGGAAAGCGATCGCGCTGGATCTCGCAGCACGGGGCGCTCGGTTGGCCCTGTGGGACATCGATGCCGAGCAATGCGCCGCGACCGCCGAAGCGTGCAGAAGCCAGGTCGAGGTCGTACACGCCGGCGTCGACGTGTCGGATCGCGATCGGGTCATGGCGGCGTTCGGCGAGGCGGAAAAGGCGTTCGGCTCGATCTACGGGCTCGTCAGCAACGCCGGCATCTTTCCGCGGGCCGGTATTCTGGAATCGACGCCGGAGATGTGGCGGCAAGTTCTGGGTGTGAACCTGCTGGGCACGGTGTTCTGTGCCCAGGCCGTCTGCCCCGGCATGATCTCTGCCAAACGCGGCGCGATCGTGAACATCGCTTCTGGCCGCGCCCTGCAGGGCACGCCGCGCGGTGCACACTACGCTGCCTCGAAAGCGGGCATCGTGTCCTTCACCAAGTCGCTCGCGCTGGAGATGGCGGCTCACGGCATTCGCGCGAACTGCATCATTCCCGGAGTGACGGAGACGGCTCAACCCTTGGCCGATTCGACGCTGGAAGAATTGCATGCACTGGGCAAGCGCATCATTCCGCTGGGCCGCATAGGCCAGCCTGAGGATCTCACTGGCGCGGTCGCGTTTCTGCTGAGTGATGCGGCGGGTTTCATGACGGGCCAATCCATTGCCGTTAACGGCGGCGCGATCATGATCCC
This sequence comes from Bradyrhizobiaceae bacterium, assembly GCA_947475855.1. Taxonomy (GTDB): domain Bacteria; phylum Pseudomonadota; class Alphaproteobacteria; order Rhizobiales; family Hyphomicrobiaceae; genus CAMDPA01. The sequence goes on along the minus strand of CANJPN010000479.1, from coordinate 43 downwards.
TTGAGCCTGGTCATCCATCAGGAAAGTCGGGTTTGCGGTTTTG
>CANJPN010000478.1 GCA_947475855.1 Bradyrhizobiaceae bacterium | reverse complement strand
TACAACTTCGCCAGGCTGCTGGCGTGGCTCAGAGAGCTTTGGCGCGTCCTGCTTGCGACCCTCGCCTTGATGCGTCTCGCCGGCCCCCCACCAGCGACGCCTGCATTGACTGCAACCTGATCGCCCCAAACTTCACGGCCGACCAATTCCCTTTGCCTGGGGCCGCACAGGGAACCCGCTCGGGCTCGGCAGAAGCGACAACAGATCTTTCTTGCATCTGCGAATCGGGTTTAAACGATTGCAGCTTCGCCTTCTTAGGCTTCTTGGGAAGTATCGGATCGCCAAGAAGGTCTAATTGAGGCTCGCTATCTCGATCTTGCGGCATGTCGCACCTGCGTCCTCGTTGCTCGGCCCTTGGTGCCGATGCTACTGACAACGCAAACTTGACATTGCCTCGAAACAGAGGCTGTTGCCCCTCAACTTGGGGCACCCTGGATATGAACCAGTCCGTATAGCTCTTCAAGATCCGGTGGGAAGGTCGAGATGGCTTTCGTATGAGTGTGGCAGAATCAACACCTTGAGTGCCGCGCTGTTGGAACTCGACGTCAGTTCATCGAAGCTAGAACGCTCGAGCGTTGATATACCTAAACATCTCAAAGTCATGGAATCCGTCCCTGTAGTTGTAAGTAGACACCGCATGCTCGTCGACCACCACTGCCACCTGGATTTCCCGCAGTTCGCGGAGGACCGTGCGGGTGTGATCGCGCGTGCGCAGGCGGCCGGGGTCGGCGTGGCCGTGACGATATCGACGCGGGTTCGCCGATTGCCGGAGCTGCTGGCGATCGCTTCGGCCTTCGACAACGTATTCTGTTCCGTCGGCACGCATCCTCACCAGGCCGACGAGGAAACGGACGTGACGACGGACGAACTCGTTGCTCTCGCAGCCCACCCGATAGTCGTCGCCATAGGCGAGGCTGGGCTCGATTACTTCTACAAGAAGAGCACGCCGGAAAACCAAGCCGAAGGTTTCCGCCGCCACATCCGCGCCGCCCGCATCACGGGCTTGCCGCTCGAGATCCACACGCGCGACGCCGAGGCCGATACGGCCCGCATTCTGTCGGAGGAACACGCGGCGGGCGGGCCGTTCCCCGCGATCCTCCACTGCTACACCGGCGGCATGGACCTCGCTCGCCACGCGCTGGGCCTCGGCCTCTACGTTTCGTTCTCCGGCGTCGTGTCGTTCAAGAAGTCGGACGCGCTGCGGGAGGTTGCCAACGCCGTGCCGCTCGATCGCCTGCTGGTCGAGACCGACGCGCCGTTCCTCGCGCCCGAGCCCCATCGCGGACGGACCAACGAGCCGGCTTTCGTTCGGCACACCGCAGCAGCGCTCGCAAAATCGCGCAGCGTGACGCTCGATGAACTCGAAGCCGCGACTACGGCGAATTTCTTCCGGTTGTTCCGCAAGGTCCCGCCTGCCCTCGCGCCTGCGGGGATGCACCTATGAGCTACCGCCTCACGTTCCTTGGCTGTGGCTCGTCGACGGGCGTTCCCCGCGTTGGTGGGGAGTGGGGCGCTTGCGATCCGAAGAACCCGAAGAACCGGCGGCGGCGTTCCTCCGTTCTGATCGAGCGGCGCTCCGGTGGCGGCACCACGACCGTGCTCGTCGATACCGGCCCGGACCTGCGCGAGCAGCTCATTTCAGCCGGTACGCGCCACATCGACGGTGTCGTCTACACGCACGATCACGCCGACCACACGCACGGGATCGACGACCTCCGCATGATCGCCTACGCGATGAAGAAGCGGATCCCCGTCTGGGCCGAACCGGTCACGAAACACAGCCTGCTCGGCCGCTTCGCCTACTGTTTCGAGATGCCCGCGGGCAGCAACTATCCGCCGATCCTGCGGATGCACGATATCACTGCGCCGACGCCGATCGTGATCGAAGGCGAGGGGGGCCGAATAGAGCTATTGCCCGTGCTGCAGGAGCATGGGGATATCCAGTCGCTGGGCTTCCGTGTCGGCGACGTTCTCTATTCCCCGGACATCAGCGGTCTTCCCGACGAGTCGCTACAACACGTGCAATGCCTTGATATCTGGATCGTCGATGCGTTGCGGTACATGGCACATCCTTCGCATTGGTCTGTCGGCCAGTCGCTGGAGTGGATCGCGCGGGTGAAGGCCAAGCGCGCCATTCTCACGCATCTTCACATCGATCTCGACTACGAGAAGCTGCGGCGGGAACTGCCTGGCCACATCGTGCCGGCCTACGATGGAATGACCGTCGATTTCTGACCGGGATCCGCCATCGTCGCCGCGGGTTTCGCCAGGACTTTGTCGTGGGTATCCTTCCAGGCGAGGAACAGTCCAGCGCCGATGATGAAGGCTGCACCGATCCACGTATACATGTCCGGCATCTGGCCGGTGATCATGTAGCCGACGCCGACCGCTCCGATGAGCTGCCAATACTGGAACGGCGACACGACATTCGCCGGTGCGTAGGTCATCGCCTTGGCGAGGCACCAGTGCCCGAGCCCGCCGAACACACCGAGCGAGCACATCAGGCCGACATCGGTCCACGTCTCCGGCGTCTTCCAGCGAAACAGCATCAGGATCGACATCACGATGGTGGCCAACAGCACGCTGTAGATGACCGAGGTGTCGGGCGAGTCGTGCCCTGCGACGCCCCGTGTGAACACCTGATAGAGCGCATAGAAAGTGGCCGAGCAGAGAATGCCGACGGCGGCCCAGTGGAACACGTCGGTTCCGGGCCGGATGATGATCAGCACGCCTGTGAACGCTGCCACCATCGACATGATGCGATGCGCACTGATGCGCTCGCCGAGCAGCGGCATCGCGAACAGCGTCACGAAGAACGGGGTGGTGAAGCTGATCGACGTCGCCTGAGCGAGTCCCAGGTACTTCACCGACGTGAAATAGAAACTCGTCGAGCCGAGCTGGCACGCCGACCGGATGATTTGCGTGCCCGGTCTATTGGTGTGGAACAGGGCGAGACCCTGGCTGGGCAGCAGCAGCGCCAGCATGAAGATGAGGTGCGAGGTGACGCGCGCCCAGATGATCTGGTCCGATCCATAGCGCGCAGACAGTAGCTGCACAGCCCCGTTCATGAACGGGAACATCGAGGTCGCCAGCACCATGAAGAAGATGCCGAGAACGACGCGATTGCCCCGCATGCGCGTGCGAAGGTTTCTCAGATGCGACGAGGATTCAATCTCTGAGAGCGGCGTCATCCTCGCGGCCTGGCGAAGTCGAACACCTGCCCCGTCGCCGTCACACCCGGTAGCAGCAACTCGATGATGGCTGCGCCCTGTTCTTCGGGCGTCGGCAGGGTCATCGGGTCCTCGCCGGGGAACGCCTTCATCCGCATCCCCGTGCGTGTCGCGCCGGGGTTGGCGATGTTGGCCCGGATGGCTGTGTTCGCAATCTCGTCTGCGTAGCACTTCACCAGCGCTTCGAGGCCGGCTTTGGAAACTGCGTATGCGGTCCAGTAAGCCCGCGGGCGTTGGGCGATTCCAGAGGTCAGGAACACAGCGCGTCCCGCATCCGAGAGGCGGAGCAGAGGATCAAGGGTTCGGATCAACCGCAGATTGGCAGACAGATTGACATCGAGCACCTCGTTCCAGTCCGCGTCGGACGTATGTCCGATAGGCGTCAACGATCCGAGCACGCCAGCGCTTGCGACGAGCAGATCGAGCTTGCCCCAGCGCTGATACAACGTGGGTCCGAGGGCATCGACATCGCCGCCCTTGCGCAGATCGATCTTGACGAGGGTCGCGGAACCGCCGTCCGCCTTTACTGCGTCGTCGAGTTCTTCGAGTGCGCCTTGTGTCCGGCCGAGGGCGATGACGTGTGCACCTTCGCGGGCGAGTTGCACCGCGATCGCCCGGCCAATGCCGCGCGTTGCGCCGGTGACTAGCGCAATACGTCCCTCGAAACGCCTCTCGCTCATGAGTTCCGGCAACCCTGAAAAGCCTGTCCGGAACAGTCGCTAACATGCTTGCTGGGCGCCGCAAAGCATTCCCCGCCTGCCTTTCTAGGCTTGCGGAGCAGGCATGCGGTCTCAGCCGAAGCGCACACTGTGGATCGGTGGCAGATCCTGGCTGACGGTCTTCCAGCTTTCGCCCGCGTCCTCCGACACCCACAAGCCCCCGGTGGTCGAGCCCATCGCCAGCCGCTTGCCCGTAGTGTCGATGGCGAGGCCGTGGCGATAGACGAGGTGATAAGCATGCGTCTGCGGGAGGCCCTGCGACAGCACTTCGAACGATTTGCCGCCGTCCTGAGTCCGCGTCACGACCATGCGGCCGTCGACGGGGATGCGGCGCTCGTCCTTGATCGCGGGTACGAACCACGCGGTACCGCCGCGCTTGGGATCGACAGCGGCAGCAAAGCCGAAATGCGACGGCCCGGTATTCGTAACCGCGCTCCAGCTCGTGCAGGCGTCGGTCGAGCGGAAGATGCCGTTGTGATGCTGCACCCAGAACTCGTCAGGGTCGGCGGACTGCACGAGACGATGCACGTCCTGTGCGTTGGGTTCGTATTCGACTTCCGGCGGCACCCAGTCCGCGCGCATACCCTTGCCGCAGATTGCCCAGGAGTTGCCCTTGTCCTTGGTGATCCAAACGCCGCCCGTCGAGACGCCTACGCGAACGATGGCAGGTTCGCGCGGATCGACCGCGATGGAGTGAATGCCCGGCAGTTCGTAGCCGCCGCCCATCCAGAATTTACGCAAGGGGTCGTCCCACAGCGCCCGCATCAATTCCCAGGACTGCCCCCGATCGTTCGAACGGAATAAGCCGCCCGGCAGCGTCCCCGTCCAGAGTGTACCGGGCTCACTCGCGGCTCCGGGCTCGATCACCCACATCTTCGATAGCGCCCAGGCGATTGTACGTCCCATCGGGTCCTTGTCGACCTCGCCTTCGGGTTGCTTGGGATAGACGGGAACCGCGAGCTCCTCCCATGCTCGTCCACCTTCAGAGCGATGGAGCTTGCAGCCGAAGTGGCCGTGGTCGAGTGCAGCGTAGCGCCACCTGTCACGCGGATCGGCAAGGGCATACGTGACGTTGTCGCCGAGGAACTCGGCCTTGGCGATCTTCCACTGCTCGTTACTTGCAAGCTCGACCGTGAACAGGCCTTTGCGCGTAGCGACGATGATGCTGTCACTCATACTGCTCTCCGTGTTGGT
>CANJPN010000477.1 GCA_947475855.1 Bradyrhizobiaceae bacterium | reverse complement strand
TCATGGTTCGCCACAGCAGCAAACCCCCATCACGATTTGCAAGGAAAACAACGGGGAAGCGTGGAAATCCGGCAACTCAAAGCCAGACTTCCCGCTCGATCAGCAAACGAGATCAGCAGGTTGAAGAAACTTCACGGCCGACTATTTTAGCCTCGAAGTGGGACGACGCTACCGCATCGTCCGGCCGGACGGAATTGCGGTGGGGATTTTTCAGTCGGAAAACGATGCGCCGGATTCATCACCCGAAGGGCGTCGTGGATCGGGGTGCCAGTGCAGATCCTCCGGGACGAGAACGACGCGTGTGCGACGCGCGATCGGATCCGGAACGGGAAGTGGATTTGTGCAGGGACTGACGAGGCTACTCCGATGCCGGGCATCGGGTCCTCGATCTCTCGTGAGGCGCCTGAACTGGCGGCCGCGAAATCATTGATTTCGTTGGGCGGAATGCGGGCTGAAGGTTAACGACGGCGGTCGGACCGGAGGGCGAGCGCTGCGCGGTTCATGCGGCGTACAGGTTCAACTGAGCATAATGGGATTGCAATTGGTTGAACGTCACGTTGGCTGGGCCTCACGAGGCACGTCATGTCTGTCATGCGTTATGCAGTAATGGCCGCAGCGGTTGTCGCGATTTTATGGCCAGCCCATTCACCGAGGGCCAGCGGGCGTCTTGCCGGCACAGAGTGGCGTATCGTGGAGATCCACGGCGCCAAGGTTGTCGGCGGCGGCACGCTGCGGTTCACCCAGTCGACCGTGCGTGGCAAGGCAGACTGCAGCGCCTTCTTCGGCGCTTTCCGTGAGACAGCCGATTCGATCGAAATCGGCGGTCTCAACGCCACGCGAATGGCGTGCGTGGGACAGAAGGAGATTGAGCCGCCGGTGCTTTCTGGGCTCGAGCGGGCGAAGTCCTATCGCGTCGACGGCAAAAGCCTCCTGTTGATCGATGCCGACGGGAACCCTTTGGTGCGCTTGTCTGAGTAGTCCGCCTTCGGTTATCGCTCTTGCTCCACAACTTCGGAGTTCCTTACCTCGAGCGGGGAGGGGAGAGCGAAACGCTATATGATTCGCGCGGACTTGATGGCGGCGATGACGCGCTGGGGCGTTACGGGGAGGTCGTGCAATTCAACGCCGAGTGGGCGCAGCGCGTCGTTCACGGCGGAGACGATAGCGGCGGGTGGGCCGACCGCGCCGCCTTCGCCGATGCCTTTCGCGCCGTGCTCGGTGTGCGGCGAAGGAGTTTCCATGTGTTCGATGTGCATGCGAGGGACGCTCGTCGATCCCGGCAGCAGGTATTCGCCGAGCGTTCCCGCCAACGGCTGACCGCGGCTGTCGAAGGGAGTCTCCTCGTAGAGCGCGGTGCCGATCCCCTGCGCGACGCCGCCGCGGATCTGGCCATCGACGATCATCGGGTTGATCATCGTGCCGCCGTCCTCCACCACGACATAATCCAGGATGTCGACGCGGCCTGTCTCGACGTCCACGGCGACGACGGCGGCATGAGCGGCGTAGCTGAACGTGCCGGCATCGCTCGCTGCGCGATAACCCGCGGTGACTTCAAGGCCCGACGTATCGACGTCAGGCGGCAATGTCTGCGGTTGGAGATACCAGGCACGGGCCACGTCCTTCAGTGAAATGCTGCCGCCGCCTGTCGCGACGACGTGGCCGCTTTCGATGCGGACCGTTGCTGGATCTGCCTGGATCAAGTGTGCGCCGATGCGCGTTGCGCGAATGGCGATTGCTCGGGCGGCGCGGGCGACGGCGCCGCCGCCCATAACGATCGAGCGCGAGCCCCAAGTGCCTGTCGAGTAGGGAGCAGTCAGCGTGTCGCCCTGCATGATCTTGATGCGGTCGATGCCTATTCCCAGGACTTCGTTGACGATTTGTGCGTAGGTCGTTTCGTGCCCTTGGCCGTGACTGTGCGTGCCGACGTGCACCTCTATGCCGCCGTCTGCCGTCATGCGCATCTTGGCCTGCTCATAGCCTGGCACGATAGGTCGGCCCCAGCCGGCGAGCACTGTCGTTCCATGTGCGCCCTGTTCGACGAAGAACGAAAGACCAAGTCCGATGCGACGGCCGTCGGGCTCTGCAATCTTCTGCCTCTCTCGCACTTTGTTCCAGCCGATCGCCTGGACCGCGCGGCGCACGCATTCGGGATGATCGCCGCTATCGAAGACTTTGCCGACGACATTTCGGAACGGCATGCGCTCGGCTGGGGCGAGGTTGCGCAGCCGCACCTCGTGCGTATCGAGGCCGGTCTGTCGCGCGATCTCGTCCATCAGAACTTCGATTGCCAGGCAGACGCCGGTGCGGGCGACGCCGCGATAGGGAAGGATTCCGCATTTGCTGGTGGCGACGGCGCGCGAGCGGACGCGATAGGACGGGAAGTCGTATGGCCCCGGCAATAGGTTTGCAATTTGTGCAGCTTCCAGCGAAGCCGCCGTGGGGAATACAGAGTATGCGCCGGCATCGACGTGGGCGATGCAGTCCACTGCCTGCAAGCGGCCATCGCGGGTTGCCCATGCGGTGATCGAATAGTGATGCTCGCGGCAGTTGGCGTTGGCGGTCAGATGTTCGCGGCTGTCCTCGATCCAACGCACGGGATGATCGAGGCGGCGGGCGAGCCAGGCGAGAACAACCTCCTCGCGTGTGAGGACGCCCTTGTAGCCGAAGCCGCCACCGACGTCGGGCGCGATGACACGGATCTCCCCGTCTTCCAGGCCCAGGCATTCGGCAAGGCCGGTCTGCACGCAATGCGGGAACTGGCTCGACGTCACGAGGGTGAGATAGCCCAGTCGCGCATCTCGCCACGCGATCGCGCCGCGGCCTTCGATCGGATACATGCAATGGCGCGCTGTGCGGATGTCGCGCGTGATACGGATTGGCGCGTCTGGCTCGGTATCGAAGCCGCGGCTATCGGTGTACTCGATGTAGATGTTGTCGGCCCACTCGTCGTGCAAGCGCGGCGCATCGGGGCGGGCGGCTGCGAGCATGTCGGTAAGGGCTGGCAGCTCATCGATGTCGAGCGTGATCCCGGCGGCGATGTCTTCGGCTTGCGCGCGCGTTGCGCCCAGGCAGGCCGCGACGATCTCGCCAGCGAAGCGTACCTTGCCGGTGGCGAGGATCGGTTCGGACGACCGCTTGAAGTTGGGCAGCGGAGGTGCCGAGACGATCGGTTTCACATCGGCGAGATCGGCGGCGACGAAGACCTGGTCACGAAGATGCTCGGGAATGTTCACGTCGCGGAGTACGCCATGTGCGACCGGCGAGCGCACGAACGCGATTTCCATCGTGCCGGGTATGTGAAAGTCGGCCATGTACTGGCCTTTGCCGCGCAGGAAGCGGGCGTCCTCCTTGCGGGGAAGCGATGCGCCTATGCCTTGCGATGTCATTCTTGCCGGCTCTCCGTCAGCGCAGTGGTCAGCGCGCAGTCTGCGGGTAGCGGCTGTGCTTCGCAATGTCCAGCGCGCGACAGATCCTGCGCGCGACTGCCTTGGGGCATGTAGGGCTTAGCCCTTACGACCCTACCAAAGGGTGTAGCCCATCAATAACTTTCCCGTATCAGCTTATTTCTGCTTGCTCGTTCCCTGTTCGAGCAGAGGGTAGTGCGCAGCGAAAACAGTACAGCAGCTTTGGTCGCCACTTCCTGCTTGCGTGTCGGATTTTCGTTGTCCGAATTTCAAACTCCCCTGGCCACTCGCAACAACAGCATTGGATCAGCGCGGTGCTGCAACCATCTCGTTGGAACGCGCTACGACGGATGCGTCGTATCCAAGGATGCGCTCGATCATTGCCTGCATTGCCTCGCCGCCCAATGGGTTGACCTCGAGGCGTGACTGTTTGGCGTCGGCGAGAAAGCTCGGATCCTTCATCGTCGCATCGAATGCCTGACGCAGGATACTGATCCGGTCGGCGGGTACGCCCGGCGGCGCCACGAACGGCCAGGCAAAAGCATTCGATGCCAATAGAAGTTCGAGTGCCTTTCGATCGAGATCATTCTGGGCATAATCCATGATGAACGGCACATTCGGCAATTCCGGCGATTTCTCCAATCCGTATTGCAAAATGATATTGATCTTATTCTGCTCGAGCCAATTCTTCAGGCGGGTCTTCAACACCCCTAACGACATTCCAAACTGGGAATCGACCTCGCGTCTTTCCATGGCAATCGAAATATCATTACCGCCGGGATAGCCACTTACCATCTTCAGCTTGGCACCCGTTACAGACTTCGCCATCACCGCTTGAGAGCCGATCGCGTCGTCAAAGCTGGTTATTCCAACACTGATCTCGCGCGTCTTGAGATCGTCAATTTTTCTTACGCCAACCTCGTGCCAGACCACGCCGATCTGCACCTCATTGGTGGTGCTGCCGATCGCAATCAATTGTCGCCCGTCATAGCGCAACCTCTCATTGGCCAGAGGAGCGATCGCATAGTTGCGATGTGGCATTCCGATGACCGTGCCGTCCCGCAAGGCTCTGTTGTAAATATGAAGGACCGCCGTCGTTCCGCCCGCGCCGGTCATGTTCTGCACAATTACAGTCGGCTTGCCTGGAATATGGCTACCGATATGACGAGAAAGCACTCGGGCAGTCAAATCATAATTGCCACCAGGCGAAAAGCCCACGATAATATTGATCGTCTTGCCTTGGTAGAAGTCCTGAGCCGAAACGGGGAACGCACTCCAGAAAGAAGCTACCATGCTGACGAGTGTGCTGCAGGCGACCCGATGGTTCATGACGTTCTGCTTTGCCCAATATTAAACCGCTAGGTGCATTTCTATGCTCATGATTAGTGTAACACTGTCTCGCACTCGCGAAAAGACGAAAACTTTCGCAACGCGTTGTGTGCGATGAAGGCAATGCCCTGGCCGACGCATTCGCCACGCTGTCACTAGGAATAGTGCGTGTGTCTGTTTTCCGGTTTCGGCAAGCCGAGATGGTCGCGCAACGTCTTGCCCTGATACTCGCTGCGAAAAAGTCCGCGCTTTTGTAATTCCGGAATCACGAGGTCGATGAAATCGTCGAACGCTACCGGGAAATGGGGAGGGAGAAGCACAAAACCGTCTACCGCTCCGTCCCTGAACCATTCTTCCATGAGATCGGCAACGGTGGTCGGGCTTCCGCATGCCATCAGATAGCCCCGAGCTACAGCGAT
>CANJPN010000476.1 GCA_947475855.1 Bradyrhizobiaceae bacterium | reverse complement strand
GCGCGGATGTCGACACGGATCGGAGCCGGTGCGACCGATCTCGGCCGCCGCATCCGGCGCCTACAGGACATGTCCGAACGTATCCTGGCCTTGCACGACGACGACATGAAGGCGCTTGCCGCGTGGAGTTCGATCCAGCGCGCCAGCCCGGCTTTCAGTGCGGTTATGGAAGAATTCCGCGCCGCTAGCATTGCTCAAGGCCGGGACAACGCTCCGATCGTCACCCAACAGAAGGTACTCATCGAAAAGCTCCAAGACGTGCTCAAGCGCTGCCCGACGGGCCAGAGGGCTGCAGGCTGCGAGGCGAGCGACCGTGAGCGCGATGCGATCACGAAAGAACTGGGCGAACTTTCCGCCTTGGCAGGGAAAGGTGCCGCCAATCTCATGGCGCTAAATCAACGTCTGCAAACTGCCGAGTCGCAATTGCCGGGCTACGCTCAATTTACGGCGCGCCGCAAGGCACGACTCGACGAAAGCCAGAAGCTAGAGACCACCGTGGCCAGCGAGAAGTCGGCGATCTTCAATTCGTTTCCCGACTATGTCGCGCTGACAGAGCCCAGTCCGCTGACGGTCGCGCAAACACAGGCGTTACTCAAGGCCGATGAAGTTCTGGTCACCATCCTGGTCGGCCCGGAAAGAAGTTTCGTCTGGGCTATCTCTCGCCAGCGTGCCGAATGGGCGGCGATCGATGCGAGTGCTGATGCGCTCGTCGAACACGTTGCTATACTGAGGAAGGGCCTCGATCCTTTGATGCTGGGACGGCCCGATGCATCAGGAAGCGTCACCACCGGTTACGACGTTGCGCGTGCACATACGCTCTACAAGTTGCTGCTGGAGCCGGTTGCTCATGTGCTCGAAGGCAAAAAGCATCTGCTGGTGGTGCCCACGGGACCGCTTTCGAGCCTCCCGTTCCAGGTTCTCATCACTGCACCGCCAGCCGCCGGAACCAATGCGGCGGCTGCCCTGCGCGGCGCCCAATGGCTGATCCGTCGACATGCCCTGAGCGTGCTGCCGTCCGTTCAATCTCTCGCCACGCTGCGGCGGCCGACACCGGCCAGCACCGCTACTAAGCCGTTTCTGGGAATCGGCGATCCCGTTCTTACAGGTCCGCCGACCGCGAGACCTCAGGCGCGCGGGATATCTTCCGGCACCAATAGACCTGACGCTGTCTTCCGCAATGGCCAGTCCGATCTGCGCGCGTTGCGCGAGTTGATGCCGCTCCCCGATACGGCACACGAACTGCGCATCATCGCCAACGTTCTCGGCGCCACGAGCGATGCACTTCTGTTGCGCGCCGACGCCAACGAAGCCCGCTTCAAGCAGACGCGGCTCGAAGACTATCGCGTGATCCAATTCGCAACGCACGGGCTCATCGCAGGCGAATTGAGCGGCCTGGACGAGCCTGCTCTCGTTCTGACGCCACCGCAGAATGCCAGCGATCTCGACGACGGACTGCTGACGGCTTCCGAAGTCGCCGCGTTGAACCTCGCAGCAGATTGGGTGGTGCTATCGGCGTGCAACACCGCTTCGGGTACGTCTTCCGGTGCCGAAGCACTCTCCGGGCTTGCGCGTGCATTCTTCTATGCCGGCGCGCGAGGTCTCCTCGTGTCGCATTGGGCGGTCAATTCGGAAGCTGCCGTCGGGCTGACGACAAAGACCTTTGCGACGCTCGCGGGCGAGCCTGCGCTGGGACGCGCCGAAGCGCTCCGCCGGACGATGCTAGGCATGATCGAAGCGGGGAAGCCGCCGTCCTATTGGGCGCCCTTCATCATCGTGGGCGAAGGCGCATCGGCGAAGTAAGGTGGTAGATTGGGTTGCCCGCCTCATCGGTTCTGGTGCAAACATTGCCGAATTGATGTTGGCGAGGAACCGAGATGATCGAACTGTACGGATATTGGCGTTCGCAAGCTGCCTATCGCGTCAGGATCGCGATGTCGCTCAAAGGCATCGACTGGCGCGAGCACCTGATCGATCTGCTCAAAGGCGAGCAATTCTCCGGCGCGGTCGCCCAGCACAATCCGCACCATACCGTGCCCGTGCTGATCGACGGGCCCCGTGTGCTGACGCAATCTCTGGCCATCATCGAGTACCTCAATGACATCCAGCCAGAGCCGCCACTGTTGCCGACCGATCCGTATCAACGCGCCAGGGTTCGAGCGTTTTCGCTGATCGCGATTGCGGACTCGCATTCTCTCGTGGTGCCGCGCGCACGCAAGCGGCTGGCCGAACAGTTCAGCGCAAGCCCCGCAGCCGTGACCGAGTGGAACAATTACTGGCAGACGCTGGCGCTCGCCGCGATGGAGAAAACGCTCGGCGAGCGCGATACACAAACCAATTTCTGCTTCGGCGATGCGCCAGGTCTGGCGGATATCTGCCTCGCGGGCCACGTGGCGGGCTGCCAGAATTCAGATACACCGTTCGAGCAATTCCAACGCGTCGTAGAGATCAACAGCCGTTGCCATGAGCTAGCGGCGTTCAGCGCCAATCATCCCTGGGTCATTCGTGACAAGGGCCCCCGCACTTAACCGGGCTGCAGCACAATGATTCCAGCCAGATCATAAAGCAGGAGCGAACCAAAATGAGCAATGACGGCACCTACATCCCGCCGAAGGTCTGGAAATGGGAACAGCCCAGCGGAGAGAGCGGTTGGCGGTACGCGAGCATCAACAGGCCGATCGCGGGACCAACGCACGAGGCAGCGCTTCCCATCGGCAAGCATCCGTTGCAGCTTTATTCGCGTGCGACGCCGAACGGCGTCAAGGTCACGGTGATGCTGGAAGAGCTACTTGCAGCAGGCCATAAGGGCGCCGAGTACGACGCCTGGCTGATCGATATCGGCAAGGGCGACCAGTTCGGCAGCGGCTTCGTCGGCGTCAATCCAAATTCCAAGATTCCGGCGTTGATGGATCATAGCGGCGCCAAGCCGCGGCGCGTGTTCGAGTCCGGTTCGATCCTGCTCTATCTGGCTGAGAAGTTCAGGGCTTTCCTGCCGTCCGATCCGGACAAACGGGCCGAGACGATCAACTGGCTATTCTGGCAGATGGGCAGCTCGCCTTACATCGGCGGAGGTTTCGGCCACTTCTATCATTACGCGCCGATCAAGATCGAATACGCGATCAATCGTTTTGCGTTGGAAGCCAAGCGTCAGATGGACGTGCTCAACCGGCACCTTGCGGAAAACGAGTATATGGCCGGCGACGAATACTCGATCGCCGACATGGCGATCTGGCCCTGGTATGGCGCCCTCGCGCAGGGCACGCAGTACGACGCAGGCGAATTCCTCCAAGGGCGGGAATATACCCACCTGCTTCGATGGACGGAGGCGATCGGCAAGCGGCCCGCCGTCAAGCGCGGCCGCATGGTCAATCGAGCCGTGGGCAATCCCGCACAGCAATTACACGAACGCCATGACGCGAGCGACTTCGATACGAAGACGCAGGACAAACTCGCGAAGTAAGATGGGAGTTCGGGCGATGACGCGTACAGACACCGCAAGTGTCAACGGCAGTCCCATGAGAATGATGGTGGCAACGCCGGCGGGCGCGGGGCTTCACCCTGGCATCGTGGTGATGTGCCATATTGGTGGGCTCGACGCGTTCACGGCCGACCGCTGCGATCGTTTGGCCGCCGAGGGGTTCGTCGCCATTGCGCCAGACATCTTCCACCATCACGCGTGGATGGAAGATCGCAACGAGCGGCGCGCCACGCTGCGCGATCACCTGATGCTGGATGACATCAACGCCGCGATCGATCACGCGGTTTCCAGCGCCAATGCCGATCCGAGGCGGCTCGGCATCCTCGGACATTGTCTTGGCGGGCGAACCGCGCTGCTCGGCGCAGGCGGCATAACGCGGCTGCGAGCCCTGGCGATGTACTATGGCGGGCGGACGATGGCGTCGTGGGGCGACGTTCTGCCTTCGCCATTCGACATGATCCGAAACATCAAGGGGCCGGTTGCCGGCTTCTTCGGCAATCTCGACACGAGCCCTTCACCTGCGGATGTGAATTTGATCGAAGCGGAGATGAGACGTCACGCCATTGCTGTCGAGTTCCATCGCTACGATGGCGCCGGGCATGCTTTCCAGGACCATACGGAGCCCGATCGCTACAATCAGCCGGCTGCCGACGATGCGTGGCAGAAGACGTTGCAATTCTTCAAGGAGACCCTCGAACGCGCGTGACGGCGCGCAAAAATGCACCGTCATGATCATTTACATGCGCGCTCAGCGTTCCCGAAGTGCCGTCTGCCGCATTCTCACCAGTGGCTTCGTGAGATAGCCCATAACTGTTTTCGAGCCGGTGATCACGTCGACTTCGGCCACCATTCCCGGAATGATCGGCAAGCTCCCGCTGCCGTGCGCTAGCTGTGCCTTGTTGGTGCGAACGCGGATGAGATAATAGGTCTCCCCCTTGTCGGTGCTGATGCTGTCGGCACCGATATGTTCGAGCTTGGCAGCCAATCCGCCGTAGATCGAGTAATCGTAAGCGGTGATTTTCACCAGCGCATCCTGGCCTGGCCTGAGGAATGCGATGTCCTGCGGTCTGACCTGGGCCTCGACGAGCAGCGTATCGTTGACGGGGACGATCTCCACCAAACTATGGCCGGGCTGGACGACCTGGCCCGGCGTCGTCACGTTAACGGTCTTGACGATACCATCGGTCGGCGCACGAACGGTCGTGCGTGCGACCTTGTCCTCGCTGCTGCGGCTCATCTCCTGCAACGCCGAGTGCTCTACCCGTGCGCTGGAAAGCCGCTGCAGCGCCTCACCTCGGAAAGCTTCGATACGCTCAGTTCGCCGCCTTCCGATCTCGCCCATGGCAGCTTCGAGGCGAGGCAAGGCGAGTTTCGTCGCTTCGAGCGCACCACGCGTATCATTGAACTTCCCCTCGACGATGAGCAACTCGGAGCGCGATGCGGAACGGCTGCGCTCGAGCCGCTGAACCATCTCCTGCTCCTCGCTTGTGATCTCCAATGATCGTTGCAGCGTCTTTATCCGGGATTGAGCTTCCTTGATCTCCTGCGAGTGTCAACGCCGGAGTAATTTTCCATCGGCGGGCCGGAGCAATAGTGCATCACTGTTGAACGTATGAAGGCCCCCGCTCGCGGGGGCCTTCATACGTTCGCGCCTCTTTTTTCTTAGTCGCCGTCAGTC
>CANJPN010000475.1 GCA_947475855.1 Bradyrhizobiaceae bacterium | reverse complement strand
CGTATTGCACCATTCTTACCGCAAGTCGGTGCAATACGCTTCGCTATTGCACCCTACGGTCCAATTCCCTGATGCACCCAATTGCCCCCCACCACCCGTCGCAGCGACGTCCGCAGACCGAGAAGGCGCAGGGCGGTCGCCGTCCGCCCTCTCCACCTCCTCCGAGTTATCCCCGCCCCCATCCACCACGACATACTCCCCTCATCTTTTCTCATCGAACGGGGCGTGGTCGACTGCACCGATGACGCGAGGGAAGTGCGGTGCGCGGGAGAAGGGGACTTGTGCAGGTCCCAGCCCGCAGCGCCGGTTGCCCCCGCCCGGTCCGGGCGCCAGCAATGGGGCGAGGCACGGGAGGCGATCAGGTCCCGGGTTATGCGAGACCGGCCTACGGGCCGGCTCTCGGGTGAGCCAACGCCGAGTCGCGCTTCTGGTGAAAAAAAGCCGTGGGGGGCGCTGCTGTGCCCAGCCCACTAAAAATTACAAAGCGTTGCCGGCAATGTCCGCCGCCGTTCGTCTTCCTTCCGAGCCCTCGCGCAACACTTCTGCGGCCGCGCCGCAGGTGCTGCCCGACATTCGCGCTGAATCGCAAAAAGACGGGTGGTCTGGCGGGTGTCCCGCCAGCGGAGCCAATCTTGCTTGAAGTATGGGCTGGCCTCGCACGCGGCCTCGCCGCGAATGGAACGTGCTCCCCGCCCACAGTAGACATGCCGTCGCCACCGCGCGAAAGTCCGCCCGTCCCATTCCATCGAGGTGCCTGATGCTGCCGAATGCCCCCTACGCCGACCTCCGCGAATTCATTGCCCGCGTCGAAACCCTGGGCGCATTGCGGCGCGTGAAGGGCGCCGATCCGCACCTCGAGCTGGGAGCGATCACCGAGGTCGCCGCCGGCCGCGCCGACTGCCCCGCGCTGCTGTTCGAGGACCTGAAGGGCGCGCCGAAAGGCTATCGCGTCCTCACCAACACCACGACCACGCCGCAGCGTGCGGCCCTCGCCCTCGGCCTCGATCCAGCTCTGTCGCCGCTCGATGCGCTGAAGGCCTGGAAGGCGCGCCGCGGCACGCTGAAGCTGGAGGAGCCGCGCACCGTCAAGGAAGCGATGTGGCTGGAGAATTCTGCCCGCGGCGCCGACGTCGATCTCGGACGCTTCCCCGCGCCGCACTGGCATAAGGGCGACGGCGGCCCGTTCATCGGTTCGGGCTCGCTCGTCGTGATGCGCGATCCCGATACCGGCTGGGTCAACGCCTCGATCTACCGCATGCAGGTGCACGGCAAGGATCGCATCACCATCCAGTTCGATCATCAGGGCCGCCACGGAGCACTCATCGCGAGGAAGTGGTGGGAGCGCGGCAAGCCGTGCCCTGTCGCGGTCGTCAACGGACCCGATCCCTCTCTGTTCATCGCCGGCTTCGAATATCTGCCCGAAGGCGCGTCGGAGTATTCGTTCGCCGGCGCCATCAAAGGCGAGCCCATCGACGTGATGCCGGGACCGCTGACGGGCCTGCCCGTTCCCGCCCGCGCCGAGATCATCCTCGAAGGGCACATGCATCCGAACGAGACGCTGCCGGAGGGCCCATTCGGCGAGTTCACGGGGTACTATGCCTCGGAGAAACGCCCCTCGCCCGCCATGCGCGTGGAGGCGATCCATTGGCGTAACGATCCGATCCTTCTCGGCTCGCCCCCGATGAAGCCGCCGCGCTTCCACTTCGGCTTGCCGTTCCGCGCCGCCAGCATGTGGAGTCAACTCGAGAACGATGGCGTGACGGACGTGGTCGGTGCCTGGCAGCACGTCGCCCAGTTGATGACGGTCATCGCCATCAAGCAGCGCTATGCGGGCCATGCCAAACGTGCCGGCCTCATCGCCGCAGCCCAAAGCTACATGGCGCGTGTGATCGTGACCGTGGACGACGACGTCGATCCCTCCAACCTCTCCGACGTGATGTGGGCGATCACCACGCGCGCCGAGCCATCGGAGCAGGTCGATATCGTCAGGGGCGCATGGTCTTCAGCGCTCGATCCGCGGATCGCGCCCGAGGCTCGCGCCAAGGGCCAGACATCTCACTCCAAGATGATCATCGACGCCTGCATCCCGTTCGGAATGCTCGACTCCTATCCCAAGACTTCAGCCATCAGCCTGGACGAGGCGAAGGCGATCGAAGCCAAGTGGGGGCGCGTGCTGGATAAGTGAGCGGAGCTACGGCTCGGGGGGTTCGATCGGATCGATGACGGGAAATCGATCGCGATTGCAGCATGTTAACGGTTTATAATCATCGTTTAGCCCTAACCATCCCCAGGCTTTCCCCTTTCGTTAACTGAACCTGTCATATCATTGATAGGGGCAGTCTGAGAGCGACGGGGACGTCATGCTGGTAAATGAAGCGCGACCTGCCGTGAGCCTATCGAGTGCCATCTCCGGATGGCTGTCGGGCATCCGCGAATGGCTTTACAGAGCGCCGGTGGTGATTTCGGCCGCAGCCACGCTGTTCTACCTGAACTTCATGGTCCGCGGTTCCGTCAGCTTCAATGGCCGCACTTATTTCACGTTGTTCGACGACGCGATGATTTCGATGAAGTTCGCCAAGACGCTGGCGTCCGGCGGCGGCTTCACGTGGAATCCAGGCGAGCGGCCCATCGAAGGCATCACCAATCCACTGTGGACGGTGTGGATGGCCATCCTCCACTTCGCTCCCGTGCCGGAGGGCTATGTGGCACTGCTTGTCGGCCTTTCCTCCGCCGCCTGCCTGATCGCGACCGCGTTTGCAGCGCGCGAACTCGCCCGCCGCCTCGGCACCTCCGAGAATGTCTCGCTTTTCGTGATGGTCATCGTCGCGTTCTACTATCCGCTCGTCTTCTGGTCGCTGCGCGGCATGGAGACGGGTGTGCTTGCCTGCCTGATGATATGGGCGATGGTCTTCGCGTTCGATCAGCTTGATGCGCCGACGCGCGAACGTGACATCAAACTTGCTGCCATCGCCATTGCCCTGGTCTGGGTGCGCCAGGATGCGGTCGTGTTTATTTCCGTGCTCACAGGCTTTACTTTCGTTGTTGGCGGCGTGCGCGCGCGGCGGACCGCCACCATACTTGCCGGTTCGATGGTGCTTGCGCTCGCCCTCCTGACGCTGTTTCGCTTGGGCTACTATGGCTCGGCACTACCGAACACCTACTATCTCAAAGTCACGGGCGTTTCGCTGTCGGAGCGTCTCGACCGCGGCATCAGTTCGCTATTCGCTCCGGCGATGAGATCGCACTTCTTTGCGATTCTGGCCGCTATCGCACTGTCGGTGCCGGTGCTGGCGCGGACGCCGTCGAAGCGCGTCGCGCTGCTGGCTTTACCAATTGCGGCTTTCCTCGCTCAGGCCGCATACTCAGTCTATGTCGGCGGCGACGTTTGGGAACTCATGGGCTACCCCAATCGCTATCTCGTCATCGCCATGCCGGGTCTGCTGGTCGTCGCCGTCGTCCTGATGATGAACCTCGGCAAAGCGATAGCGGAAGCCAAATTCGAAGGCCGTATCGCCGATCTGATGGCGCGCGTGCCGGTCAGCCAATCACTGCTGGCCAGAGTGGTGCCCGTCGTGCTCATCGGCCTGATGCTGCTACAGACCACCGTTGGTCACGCTGTCGCTGCTTTCAAGATTGGACCCGCCTACGTCGAATACGACCGCGCCGCCACCCAGGTCGGCCTCTGCTTGCGGAAAGAAACGGATCCTTCGGCGCGCATCGCCTACACCTGGGCCGGTTCCATGCCTTACTACGCCGACCGTTTCGGCATTGATCTGCTCGGCAAGATGGACGCCTATATCGCCAAATCGAAGCCGCAGATCGATTTCCAGCCCGGCCACAACAAGTGGGACTACGCCTACAGCATCGACGCCCACCGGCCCGACATCGTCCTGCAGTTGTTCCGTGCCAAGCATGGCGACCACGACATGATCAAGGGGCGAGGCTACCACAACGTTGCGCGGGGCTGGCCCTGCTTGGCAAACACATTCCTGACGCCGGAAGACGTGTTCGTCCGTGATAAGTAGCGCCGCGCGGTGAAACGTCGTCGCGGCTCTACTCTACCGGAACGAGCCGCTGTCGGTGGTGGCGACGTACTCCGGGTCCTTCTGGTGCTCGCGTTCGAACTGCAGGAAGTCGTAGTAGCCGCAGCGGTTCTCGCCGGGGAACTGGCGGCAGATGCCGGGCCGCGCCTCATACACGGTGCAGCGTCGCTCGGTCGTGTCGAAGAATCGGCAGATTCTGCCGAAATGCGGGTCGTCCTTGCGGCGTAGCACTTTGTCGTGCCCATGCGCTTTCTTCGTGAACTTTGCCTGTGCCTCTTGCGGGGTGACCCCGAAATGCTTGGCGAGGCGGACAACGTCGCGATCCGTGATCGAGATCACCGGATACGAGCAGCAGTAGCCCGGGCATTTGAGGCAATCGTACTTGGCCATGAGCGGCACTTATTCCGGGCTGAAGGGTGGGTAATGGACGCACACCCGTAACCTCCCATCAATAACGGGAGCGACGGTGTGGCGGCTTTGCAACCAGTCTGGAGCATCGGGAAACGAGCCGTGGAAGGCAACTCGTACGCTCGGCCTGGCCGCGTTGGGCTTCACTTGATAATCACGAAGTTTCCAGCAACTTTCAGGATTTTGCGCACATTGAGAAGCATGGCAAAGGCGCTGTGGAGGCTACGGTGCTGCGACCATTGCGATCCCTTAGCGCGGGGTGATGCCCGCCCGCAATAGCTGGTCGCCGAAATCGCCCAGATCTCGCCGTCCGTTCACCCGCCACACTTTCTCCTATATGGTCTGGCGCTTGGGCAAGTCCGAAGTGCAGTCGTTGAGTGCATGTGTCGAGTAGACGTCTCTGGTTCAAATGTCGGTTGCAAGCCTTTTGCAGACGGCGTGGTCCGTGGGCGTGTGTGTGAGGATCGAGTGACCAATGACTGATGCCGCGCGCGTGGGCACCGAAGGCGAGACGCCCGTCAACCCTTACAGCCTGCTCGAAGCCGTCAACAGCGCAAGCGACACGGCAAATACGGCTTGGCTGATCTTCCTCGGCATCATGGCGTACTTCACCATCGCGGTTGCAGGCGTCAGCCACAAGGACCTGTTGTTGGAGACGCCTGTCAGCCTGCCGATCATGCAGGTGCAGGTCCAACAGTCGTTGTT
>CANJPN010000474.1 GCA_947475855.1 Bradyrhizobiaceae bacterium | reverse complement strand
CTGCCGCCTTCACGAAATCCTGGCTCGCCGTCGTGACCGTGGGATTGCTCGAGTTGATGTGGAGTGTGAGCTTGCCGGGCTTGGGCCCGCAGGCCGCTTCCACCAGCGTCACGTCCTTGTCGCCAGCGTAGATGTCGCGGATCACACGCGCACAAAGCGGCTGCGGTTCGAGCGCGACGACCCGCGCACCGCAACGGCGAAACGAACCGATCCGGTCGCCGACGTGACTGCCGATGTCGAACGCGAGACCGCCCGGCCGCACGAGCGTCGCGTAAAGCTTGTCCATCGCCGCATCGCGCGGAGCATCGCCATAATAGACGTCGATCGAACGGCGTAGCGAGGCGAGCTCGGAATCCCCGCGCAGTCGGGCCAATCGCCCGGCCAATGTCGTCGTTTCGGTCATCAGGCACCCCGGTGTTTCAGCGGCAGACGGCGGCCCACCCATACTGTCGGATGTGCGCTGCGGCCAGAGGAATCGAGCAAGATCGCAACGCCGATCAAGCCGCAGGAATGCGGCAGGCGCGAGGTACCAGCCTGAACGCCAGCCGAACGCTCACCCGGCCGCAGGCCGCGCCCCTGCCATCCCGAGCACACGCGCCGCCCGCGAGGCAACCACCCGCGCGCCGATGCCTCCACCGATTTCAGTGCGGTCGGCAAGCATCAGCCCCCACACGATCGCCATCTCGAGGTAGAAATGGCGCCAGTGGTCGAGGTCGATGATGAACCCCTCGAAGGCATTACCGAGGAACGCACCGAACGCGATCAGGAACAGCGGTTGCGTTGCGGTCCGCAGCATGGCATGGCGCAAACCGAACAGTACCGTCAGCCAGACGTTGGCCGCAAATAGCAAGCCGCCGATCCAGCCCGCGTTGAGAAACATCGTCAAATAGACGTTGTGCGGCTCCTCGTGATGGTAATACGGCGCGAACGTCTGTGCACCCAGCCCGAGTGGGTGTTCGAGAATAAGCCCCTTCGCCTTCTCCTGGCCACCGAACCGGCCCTGCGGACCGACATCGTAAGACTGGGTCAGCGCCGCGCGATCGGAAAGCAACTCGCCGACGGCCTCCGTCTGCGCCGCCGCCGCCAGCACCACACCCGCCGACGCGATCGCCAGCGCACCGAGCACCAATAGCTTCACTCGTTGCCGGTTGGTCGGAGCGAACACAAGCGAACCATAGAGATAGAGCCCGAGGGCGACCGCCGCGTTGAACCAGGCGCCGCGGGAGAACGACAGCAGCAGCGCAAAGCTCAGGAACAGCAGCATCACACCGGGCACGATGGTACGCTTGAGCGGCTCGTTCAGAACCTTATGCAGCGCATACAGCAGCGCCGGAACGAGAAACGGGGCCGAAAACGTTGGGATCCTTGAACGTGCCCGTGGCGCGCCCATAACGCGTAAACAGCTCGAACGCGCCGGGAACAAGATTGAAGTAGCCGATCACGCCGGCAGCCGCACCCAGGAACGCCGCAAACAACCACGCATCCAGAATGAGCTTGGTATGCTGGTAGGGGCGCTTCGCGACGAAGCCTGCCAACACGAAGAACGCGACATAGAGATACAGCGAAATGGAGCTGTGCGTGACCGAGCGGCCGAGATCGGGTGCAAACGCAGAACCGATCAACGCACCAGCGCCACAAACGGCCCACACCCCAAAGACCAGCCACAGTGCCGACGGCACGACGACGAGGCCAACGACGGGCAGACCAACGATCAGACCTAAAGTCAGAACATCGACGGGCGCCGGCTCCGTGAATACAACAGCACCCGAAGCAACGCAGATCCACACGAGCCCGAGCGCCACGCGCTGAAGCACCGTAAGGCTCTCAGCGCCAACGCCCGCGGCGGTCGGCGAAGTCCTGGTGCTGAAGGCGGCTGCGGTGGCGTGCATGTCGAGGTCTCTCGCGGCGAATGTGCCATCCGGCTGTTCCCTCTCGGGACCATTGCCGGCGATAGACCTTCCATTGCAGCTCCCGTGCCGCTGTTTACCGTTTCAAATTGCGTTGTTGGATTGGCCGGACCAGAGCATACGACCGCCCGCGAGCATCACGCCGCTCGGAATGAAACGCCCCGCGCGGGCTGAGTGCCAGCACGGGACGCATTCCCGGAAATCAAACCAGAACGTCGCGGCCGAGTGTGCTCTCAGTAAGCATTCTCGGTCTTCAGCAGAGACATCGGCGTGCGCAACACGATCCAAAGGTCCAGTAGCAGCGACCAATTCTCGATGTACTCGAGATCGTGCTCGATCCGCTTCACGAGCTTCTCTTCGGTGTCGGTCTCTCCGCGCCAGCCGTTGATCTGCGCCCAACCGGTGATTCCCGGCTTCACCTTGTGGCGCGCAAAGTAGCTGTCGACGGCCTCGTCATACAGCTTACCCGCAGCCTTCGCCGACACCGCATGCGGTCGCGGACCCACCAACGAGAGCGTACCCTTCAAAACATTCAACAACTGCGGCAGTTCGTCGAGGCTGGTCTTACGGATAATGCGTCCGACCTTGGTCACGCGAGGGTCATCCTTCGTTACCAGCTTGGACGCGCTCACGTCCGTCATGTCGGTATACATCGAGCGGAACTTGTAGACTTCGATCAACTCGTTGTTGAAGCCATAGCGCTTCTGCCGGAAGATCACCGGCCCCTTGCTGTCGAGGCGGATTGCGAGCGCCGTCAATGCCATGACAGGTGACAGCGCAACGAGGGCGAGCCCCGCGACGACCTTGTCGAACACCGACTTGGCAACCATGCCCCAATCCGAGATCGGCTTGTCGGCGAGCGCCACCAGCGCGACGTTGCCGACGAAGTCATAAGCACTGCGAGCCAACCGCAAGCGGGATGCCGAGGCGGCGAGCCGGATATCGACCGGAAGCACCCAGAGCTTTTCCAGAAGCCCCATCAGTCGGTTCTCCGCCGAAATCGGCAGCGCCAGCAAAACGAGGTCTACACGCGTGGTCCGGGCAAACGAAATCAGATCCCCAAGCCGGCCCCGATTGGGATAACCACCCGTGTTATCGCCGGTACGCTCGTCGCCTCTATCATCGAACACCCCGCAGATGCGGATATCGGTAGTGCGGTCGGCCTCCAGCGCCTCCACGAGTGCAGCACACGCAGGACCGCTCCCATAAATGACAGCGCGCCGATTGAGGCGACCGGCCTGCGACCAGCTACGAGCCCGAGCAGCGATAGCCAGCCGGCCCGCCATCAGCACAGCCCCGCCGGAAACGAACCACGCCGCGAGCCAGACCCGCGAAAACTCGTCTCCAAGCTTGAGGAAAAACACTGCCGCAGCAACCGAAGCCACCGCCAAAGCCCAGCCCGCAAACACACCTGCGAGCGACCGAACCGGGTTCAGCATCGCCCCGATCGAATAGAGATTGAACCAGGCCAGCAACATCACCGTGAGCGCACCCGCCGCCGAAGACGCCACCCAGTACCGCGCAAGGCCGGCAGCATCGCTTTCCACGTAGATCGCAGCAATTGCGATGCCGCTTGCAGCCACGAGCGCTGCCTCCAGCACCCGTGTCGTGCCGGCGAAGACCACCGGAGAGATCAGCGACGAGCGTGTAACGGAGGCATCCGCAAGGCGGGGTGATGAGCCGCGGGCAGCAACGACAGAATAAGGGGCGGCGTGGACGTGCAGCATTGCAATTCGGCTCTCGAGTTGGCGCCAAGGCGGCGCAGGATCGAACCGAACACTAGCAGTCTGCATGCCAGTATTGACGTGGCTTAACCTTTACCGGCCAGCGCCTTCCGGGAACCCTAACAAAACATTAAGCCGCTCGGGAACGGGTTACCGTTTCGTAGAGATCGGCGATATCCCGCGCCATGCGATCGACAGTAAAGCGGCTCTGCACGGCCACCCGCAGCCTCCTCGCGCGAGCAACAGCCTCCTCCGGCGCAGCAAGCGCCTCGTTGATCGCGTCAACGAGGGACGGAACGTCGTCGGGTGGAACAAGCTTGGTATCGGTACCGTGTACGATCTCGGGAATTCCCCCGACCGCGGTGGTAATCATTGGAATGCCCGCGGCGGCAGCCTCCAATACGATGTAGGGAAAACTCTCCCACCGAGAAGGAATGGCAAGGATCCGGGCCTTGTTGAACGCCAGCCGCGCCGGCATCGCTCCGGGAAACGACACCACGCCCGACAACCCCAGTGCCTCCGCCATCTCCCTCAGCACAGCCGCATCAGGCCCATCACCGACGATCAGTGCCTTGACGTTCCGATTGAGCCGGACCGCCGCCAAAGCCTCGAGCAGCAGATCGATGCCCTTGGCATGCCTCAACTCGCCGATGAACACGATGTCGACGGCATCCTCAGCAGGCGCATGCTCCTCGAAATCACTGGGCAGCAGACCGTTCGGCACCACCCGGACCGCGCACGCCGGCTCACAAACCTGGCGCCGGTAGACCCGTTCCGACCACGCGCTTTCAAACACCACGCCGCCGGTCATTCGCTCGAGCCGCCGCTCCAGCGCCATGTAGACTTTGCCTTTCATCGTGGACGGCTGGAAATTCAGACTACCGCCATGCGGAGTATAGAAACTCGCCACGTCATTACCGTTCTTGCGCAATGCCGCCGACGCCAGACGGGCATAGGCGCCGCCCTTCGCTCCATGCCCATGAAGGATTTCGGCACGGCATTTCAGCGCCACGTCGCGAACCGTGCGATAGGCCGTGGCATCCGCCAGCCCAACGCTGCGCTGCATCGGGATGAGATGCATGCCGAGATCGAGATAGGGCTCCAGCGCTGCAAGCCGCTCCTTGGTCAGCCGGTCCGCTGCGTTACTGTCGCAGACCATGCCGACCTTGAGTCCCAGGGCATGCTGCGCGGGAATGAGATCCCTCACATGACGAAAGAGCCCACCGACGGGAGCCCGCAGAACATGAAGTACACGATTCACGGCCAGACGATCCTTACACTGAGAATGCCGCGCAACCCACGGCAAGCGTAACCAGCGGTCAGTTTCCTCAGAAGAAGCGCTCGTAGACGTAGATGGTGTCACCCGGCTCGAGCTCGGCATCGGTCGGAACGTCGATCACTTCGTTGTATCCGCCGATCCGACGCGAAAGCCGCGCCTTGCGCTCGTTTGCACGTTCCCCAAACCCACCCGCGATGGCCACCGCCATCTCCACCGTCATGCCGGTCACGTAGGGGTACTGGCCGGGAGTGCGAACCTCCCCGAGAATGAAGAACGGCCG